>NZ_JBHVHQ010000348.1:0-8364 GCF_042800135.1 Streptomyces sp. NPDC057654
TCGCGGCAGCAGCCAGCGGCGCAGCGCAGCGGAGCCAGCCCTGACCTCAGCCACCCACCAAGCCGCAGGCAGCGAACCGAGCGCAGCCCCGCCCCCTCCCCCTCCCCCTCCGCTGCCGGCGCCTTGGACCCGGAGGGTCCGAGACGAAACCCGCACCCGGCCGGGCGCAATGCCGCCCCACCCAACCACCGCCCGCGCTGTGGGCCGTAGGCCCGAGGCGAAACCCGCACTCGCCCAGGCCGAATGCCGCCCAGCGCGGCAGCACTCCAGGGAACCCTCGCCCGACAGACCGCCACCCTGCGCGTACCTCATGCACCTCATGCACCTCACACAAACGGCACACCGCGGCGACCGCCCCCTACCAGCAGCTACAACACCCCGATTTCAAGCCCACTAAACCGACCGCTCCGCGTACATCTTCGCGATGACGGCCTCGATGTCCGGTTCCCGTACCGACAGGTCCACCAGCGGGTACCGCTCCGCGACCGCCGCGACGATCGGGGCCGCGCTGTCGGTGGCGGCGAACGCCAGCCACTGCCGCGGGCCCTCGACCCGGACCGCGCGGGCCCCCGGCACGTCGTCGATCGGCGGCAGTTCGCGCTCCAGGTCGACCACGAGGGTCCGCTCGCTCTCGCCCACCGCGTGCAGGCCGCTCAGCCCGCCGTCGTACACGAGCCGCCCGTGGTCGATGACCATCACGCGCTTGCACAGCTGTTCGATGTCGGTGAGGTCGTGCGTGGTGAGCAGCACGGTCATGCCCTGCTCGGCGTTGACGTCCCGCAGGAAGTCCCGGACCTTGGCCTTGCTGACGACGTCCAGGCCGATGGTCGGCTCGTCGAGGTAGAGCACCTCGGGGTCGTGCAGCAGGGCGGCGGCGATGTCGCCGCGCATCCGCTGGCCCAGCGAGAGCTGCCGTACGGGCACGTCCAGCAGGTCGCCGAGGTCGAGGAGTTCGACGCAGCGGTCGAGGTTCTCCCGGTACCGGGCGTCGGGGATCTTGTACATGCGGTGCACGAGCCGGTACGAGTCGCGCAGCGGCAGGTCCCACCAGAGCGTGGTGCGCTGTCCGAAGACGACGCCGATGCGGCGCGCGAGCCGGGTGCGTTCGCGTGAGGGGTCGATGCCCGCGACGCGCAGCCGGCCGCCGCTGGGCACGAGGATGCCCGTCAGCATCTTGATGGTGGTGGACTTCCCGGCGCCGTTGGGCCCGATGTAGCCGACCATCTGGCCGCGCGGCACGGTGAAGCTGATTCCGTCCACGGCCCGGACCTGGTGCTTCTCGCGGCGCAGCAGCCCGGCCTTGCGCCGTACGTCGAAGACCTTCTCCACGCCGTCCAACTCGATGAACCGCTCGGGATCGCGCCCGTTACCGCTATCGCCATCACTGTCGTACATCGTGCGACTCCACCCTCGACACCCTCGGCACTCTCAACTTCCCGTGCTCCGATAACTTCTGAGGCCGGTCCGCCACGCCAGCCCGGCGAGCGCCGCCATGGCCGCCGCGACCAGCGGCCCGCACAGGCCGACCCAGCCCGGCAGGTGCAGCGGGTCCTCGCGGCCCAGCAGCCGCAGCGCGGGCAGCCAGTTGACGAAGGCGAGCGGCACGACGAACGTCACGCCGCGGACCAGGTCCTTGGCGAAGACGGTGGGCGGGTACTGGAGCAGCGTGTTGCCGCCGTAGGTGAAGGAGTTCTGCACCTCGGCGGCCTCGGTCGCCCAGAACTGGAAGGCCGCGCCCACCACGAAGACCGATCCGAAGATGACCGCGCCGCTGATCAGCATCACCGGGATGAGCAGCACGTTCAGCGGCGTCCACACCACGTCCGCGCCCGTCAGCCCCAGGACCAGCACCACCAGGCCCTGGGTGATCCGGCCGAGCCGGCGCAGCGCGAAGCGGTCGGCGGCGACCTGCGCGAAGACCGGCACGGGGCGGACCAGCAGGGTGTCGAACGTGCCGTCGCGCACGCGCTGCCCGATCCGGTCCATGGAGCCGAGGAAGAGGTCGGCGAGGCCGAGTGAGGTGCTCGTCGCCCCGTACAGCAGCGCGACCTCCGCCAGCGTGAACCCGCCGAGCGCCGTGACGTGGGAGAACATCAGCAGGATCGCGACGAAGTCGAGTCCGCTGCCGAGGAAGTTGCCGAGGGCCGTCATCAGGAAGGACGCGCGGTAGGCCATCGTCGAGCGGATCCACATCGCGACGATCAGGCCGTACGCCCGGATTCCGTCAACCACCCTGGACCACCGCCTTCGTGGTGGCGAGCGCCTGGAGGGCCCGGCCGGCCCCGAGCAGCACGACCGCCCAGCCCGCCTGGAACGCCAGCGCCGCGAGCAGTCCGAGGCCGGCGGACCGGCCGAGCAGGACGTCCACGGGCACCTGGAGCATCGCGGCCCAGGGCAGCGTCCGTACGACCTCGCCGAAGCCGCCGGGGAAGGCGTTGAGCGGCAGCAGCACGCCGGAGAAGAACATCGAGGCCAGCCCGGCGATCAGGGTGACGCCGGAGCCGTCGAGCAGCCAGAAGGCGCACAGGGCCACCAGATAGCGGACGGCGAAGCCGACGACGATGCCGAGGAAGACGGCGAGGAGGAAGGCCAGCCAGGTCAGCGGGTTGGCGGGGAGGGCGAGGTCGAAGGCGAGCGCGCCGACGGCCAGCGGCACGACGCCCCGGCCGAGCAGTTGGAAGGCGGCCCGGCCCAGTTCGCTCGCCAGCCACCACAGCTGGAGGTCGACGGGCCGGTAGAGGTCGACGGCGATGTCCCCGGAGCGGATGCGTTCCTGGAGCTCCTCCTGGAAGCCGCCGCCGAGCAGCGCGCACGCGGCGAGCAGCGCCTGGCTGACCCAGACGAAGGTGAGGGCCTGCGACTGGTCGTAGCCGCCGAGGTGGGGCCGCTCGCTCCACAGGGCGATGAAGGTGTAGGCGATGATGAAGCCGAATACGGTGTTGGTGAAGACGCCCGCGACGGTGGCGACCCGGTAGGTCGCGTAGCGCCGGAAGCCGTTCACCGCGACGGCTGCGTACAGCCGCATCTCGCGCTCTCCCTTGCTCTTGACGTACTTGACGTACTTGACGTGCTTGACGTACTTGACGTGCTCTCAGGTCTGTCGTGCCGCTGCGGCCATCCGGAGCCGGCCGGCTCCGTGCCCGCTCAGCGCGGGTCCCGGCAGCAAAAGGCCAGAGCCTAGCCAGATGATCGCGGCTGATGCCACATATTTTTCACTCGTCCGAGTGGACAGCGGGGGCCGAACGGCTCGTTACAGAGGTGTCACAGGTGCGAGCCGTCCCCTTTCCACGGAACGCATGGTGCGAGAGTGTTTTACGGGGCGTACCAGACATTTAGGGACGGCCCGCCACCATCCCGTCACGCCGGGCCGCGCCCTGGCGGCGGCCGAGGAGTCCCCACACACATGAGCGACCAGCAGCCAGAGCAGCAGCAGCCCGGCGACGGCGCCGCCACGACGGACGGCTGGCCCACGAAGAAGGCGGGCAAGCGCCGCCCCAAGCGCAAGGGCTGGCGCCGGCTGGTGCCCACCTGGCGCATGCTCCTCGGCGGCTTCCTGCTGATCGTGCTGCTCATCGCGGGCGGCCTCATCGCCGGATACCTGCTGGTCGACATCCCCAAGCCGAACGACGCCGCCGTCGCGCAGAGCAACGTCTACCTCTACGCCGACGGCTCCCAGCTCGCCCGCGACGGCGTGGTCAACCGCGAGAACGTACCGCTCAGCAAGGTCCCCAGTACCGTGCAGCACGCGGCGCTCGCCGCCGAGGACCGCGGCTTCTACTCCGAGTCGGCCGTCAACCCCGGCGCGATGGTGCGCGCCGCGTGGAACACCGTCCTCGGCAAGGGCAAGCAGTCCGGCTCCACCATCACCCAGCAGTACGTCAAGAACTACTACCTGGGCCAGGAGCAGACCCTCAGCCGGAAGGCGAAGGAGTTCTTCATCGCGATCAAACTCGACCGCGAGGAGAGCAAGGACGACATCCTCCAGGGCTATCTGAACACCAGCTACTTCGGCCGGAACGCGTACGGCGTCCAGGCCGCCGCCCAGGCGTACTTCAGCAAGGACGTCGACGACCTCACCACCGCGCAGGGCGCCTACCTCGCCACCCTCCTCAACGCCCCCAGCGCCTACGACATCTCCGCGCACCCCGAGAACAAGCGGCGCGCCGTGAACCGCTGGAACTACGTGCTCGACGGCATGGTCAAGGAGAAGTGGCTCGGCGCCTCCGAGCGGGCCGCCATGAAATTCCCGACGCCCGGCAAGGCCAAGCCCGCCGCCGGCATGTCCGGCCAGCGCGGCTACCTCGTCGAAGCCGTCAAGGCGTACCTCACCAGCAACAAGCTCATCGACGAGCAGACCCTGGCCTCCGGCGGCTACCGCATCACCACCACCATCGACAAGAAGCGCCAGAACGCCTTCGTCACCGCGGTGCGCGAGCAGCTCATGGACAAGCTCAGCGACTCCCGGAAGGTCGACTCGTACGTACGGGCCGGCGGCGCGTCCATCGACCCGTCGACCGGCAAGGTCGTCGCCCTCTACGGCGGCGTCGACTACACCAAGCAGTACGTGAACAACGC
The DNA here is from genome assembly GCF_042800135.1 of Streptomyces sp. NPDC057654. Classification (NCBI taxonomy): domain Bacteria; kingdom Bacillati; phylum Actinomycetota; class Actinomycetes; order Kitasatosporales; family Streptomycetaceae; genus Streptomyces; species Streptomyces sp. NPDC057654. The sequence goes on from NZ_JBHVHQ010000348.1 coordinate 4,576, forward strand.
GACCCGCCGCGACTACCAGGTCGGCTCGACGTTCAAGCCGTTCATCTTCGCCTCCGCGGTGCAGCACGGCTCCACCACCCAGGGCGGCGCCACGATCACCCCCAAGACCGAATACGACGGCACCAACCGCCGCCCGGTGCAGGGCCCCAACGGCCCCGTCGGCTACGCGCCGCCCAACGAGGACGACGTCTCCTACGGCCGGGTCACCGTCACCAAGGCCATGGACAAGTCCGTCAACGCCGTCTACGCGCAGATGGCCGAGGACGTCGGCACCCAGAAGGTCAAGGACACCGCCACCGCCCTCGGCCTGCCGAAGAAGACCCCCAACCTCAACGCCTTCCCCTCCATGGCCCTCGGCGTCGCCACCGCCAGCGTCCTCGACATGACCCAGGCGTACGCGACCCTCGCCGGCCACGGCGAGCACGGCACGTACACGATGGTCACCAAGGCCACGAAGGGCTCCGAGGAGGTCGAGCTGCCCGGCCGGGAGAAGAAGCGGGCCGTGCCCCGCGAAGCCGCCGACACCACCACGTCGATCCTGCGGAGCGTCGTCGACAACGGCACCGGCTTCGCCGCCCAGGCCGCCGGACGGCCCGCCGCCGGCAAGACCGGCACCGCCGACGACGACAAGGCCGCCTGGTTCGCCGGCTACACCCCCGACCTCGCCACCGTCGTCGCCGTCATGGGCCAGGACCCCGACAGCGCCGTGCAGAAACCGCTGTACGGGGCAGCCGGCCAGCCCCGCATGAACGGCGGCGGCCCGCCCGCCCAGATCTGGGCCGCGTACACCGCCGCCGCGCTGGAGGGCGAGCCCGCCGAGGACTTCGACCTGGACCTCGAAAGCGGCGGCGAGGCCCCCACCGACGAGCCGACCACGCCCTCCGAAGCACCCTCCACCTCCGCCTCGACCGAGCCCACCGCCACATCCGGCCCCCCGACCTCCGTCAAACCCACCACCCCCAGCAAGCCGCCGACCTCCGCCGCCCCGCCCACCGAGGCCCCGACCCTGCCGACCGGCGTCCCCACCCCGCCCGCCGAGACCTCCGGCCCCGACGAGGGCGGCGCGTTCGGCAACCAGGACTCCCTGCTCTACCCCTAGGCCGGCCCTGGACAGCCCTGGACAGCCCTGGGACAGCGGCGTCGCGGACGCCTGGGGAAAGCGGGCGGCGCTGCACGCTCTACCTGTGGCGATAGGTTGTCACCCAAGGCAAGCGCAGTCAGAGGGAGCGTGGTGGGTGATGGGCGCAGCCAAGTCGAGCCCCCGTGAGCGGTACCGGGACCAAGTACGTACGGAGATCAAGGACCACGCCCGGCAGCAGATCGCCGCCTCGGGGGCCTCCGGACTGTCGCTGAACGCGATCGCCAAGCAGATGGGCATGAGCGGCCCCGCCCTCTACCGCTACTTCGCCGGCCGCGACGAACTGATCACCGCCCTCATCAGGGACGCGTACCGCAGCCTCGCCGACACCGTCCAGTACACCGCCGCCGGGGACGGCGCGGGCCTCGCCGAACTGGCCCACACCCTGCGCGACTGGGCCCTCGCCGACCCCCAGCGCTACTTCCTCATCTACGGCACGCCCGTACCCGGCTACCACGCGCCCGACGACGTCACCGCCATCGCCGACGAGATCATGACCGCGCTCCTCGGCGCCTGCGGCACCCCGCCCGAGCGCCCCGCCACAGACCTGGAGACGCACCTCGCGGGCCACCGCCACTGGGCACACGAACACCCGGCGACGCCCGCGACACTGCGCCGCGCGCTGACGACCTGGACCCGGCTGCACGGCGTGCTCTCCCTGGAGCTCGCCGGACACTTCACCGGCATGGGCATCGACCCCGCCGTGCTCTTCGCCTCCGAGGTGGACGACCTGCTGGCGTCCTGATCACTTCAGTGGCCGGAGGTCGCCTTCAGACCGACGACGGCCACCAGCAGCAGACAGACGAAGAAGATCCGGGCCGCGGTCGCCGGCTCGCCCAGCACCACCATGCCCAGCACCGCCGCACCGGCCGCCCCGATGCCCACCCACACGCCGTACGCCGTGCCGATCGGCAGCGTCTTCGCGGCCTGCGAGAGCAGCAGCATGCTCGCCGCGATGCCCGCGACCGTGAACACGCTCGGCCACAGCCGGGTGAAACCCTCGGTGTACTTCATACCGATCGACCAGCCGACTTCGAGCAGACCGGCGATCGTGAGCAGAATCCATGCCATGACGGCGCCTCCGTGAAAACGAGCTTCAACAGGGGTGCGTCGTCTTTGCCTACCCGGTACGGCGCGTCTCGTCGGGTTCCCGCCAACCGTAGCAAAAGGCATACGAAAAGGGCTGGTGACCTCGGCCACCAGCCCTCTCGCACAGTGCGATACCAGTGCGGCCGCTACAGATACAGCCCCGTCGAATCCTCGGAGCCCTCCAGCCGCTCCGCCGCCACGGCGTGCAGATCCCGCTCGCGCATCAGCACATACGCCACGCCGCGGACCTCGACCTCCGCCCGGTCCTCCGGGTCGTACAGCACCCGGTCGCCCGGCTCCACCGTCCGCACGCTCTGCCCGACCGCCACGACCTCGGCCCAGGCCAGCCTGCGGCCGACCGCCGCGGTCGCCGGGATGACGATGCCGCCGGTCGACCGGCGCTCGCCCTCCGGGATGTCGGTACGGACCAGCACCCGGTCGTGCAGCATCCGGATGGGCAGCTTGTCGTGGGTGGGATTCTCGCTCACGCCACGAAGGTACCTGCCCGGCACGCCCACGCGGACACGGGACCGCACAAGTAGGGGTCGCCGGACCCGATCCGTACGGGAAAAGGGCGGCGCTAGTCCCGGCGGCGGCGCGAGGAGAGGGCCAGCAGCCCCACCACACCCACCACGAGCAGCGCCGCCGGCACGATCCGCTCCACCCGCGGCGCGCCCTCCGGCGAGACGAACTGCGCCCGCGCGTCGGAGACCACGCGATTGACCGCGACGTACGCCCGTCCCGCGGTGCGGTCCACGGTCGAGGCCACCTTCGCCTTCGCGTCGCCGACGATCGTCGACGGGTGCACCCGCACCCCGATCTCGTCCAGCGTCACGGCGAGCTCCTGCCGCCTACGGGCGATGTCCGCCTCGATCTGCGCAGGGGTCCTGGCTTCCGACACCGCGCTGCCTCCGTCATGTCGATGTTCCGTGGTGGACAGTCTGTCAGCTCCCCCGCGCCTACGCCCCACAGCACCCCCGATCGGGGACGTGGCTACGCTCGGGGGCACAGCCACCCAGCCACGAGGAGAGTCATGAGCGAGCGACTTCAGCCCGGCGACACCGCCCCCGCCTTCACCCTGCCCGACGCCGACGGCAAGCAGGTCTCGCTCGCCGACCACCGCGGCCGCAAGGTCATCGTCTACTTCTACCCCGCCGCCCTCACCCCCGGCTGCACCAAGCAGGCCTGCGACTTCACCGACAACCTCGAATTCCTCGCCGGCCACGGCTACGACGTCATCGGCGTCTCCCCCGACAAGCCCGAGAAGCTCGCGAAATTCCGCGAGGCCGAAGACCTCAAGGTCACGCTCGTCGGCGACCCCGACAAGAAGGTCCTGGCGGAGTACGGCGCCTTCGGCGAGAAGAAGCTGTACGGCAAGACGGTGACCGGCGTCATCCGCTCCACCGTCATCGTCGACGAGGAGGGCAAGGTCGAACGCGCCCTCTACAACGTCAAGGCCACCGGCCACGTCGCCAAGATCATCAAGGACCTGGGGCTGTAACCGAACCGCCCCGCACCACCGGCGCACCGGCCTCCGGCGACTCCGGCAGCTCCAGCACGGC
>NZ_JBHVHQ010000349.1:0-8362 GCF_042800135.1 Streptomyces sp. NPDC057654
GAAAACCTCCCGTACGGCCAGGGGCTTCTCGCTGTCCCCCCGTGGTCAGGGCAGCCGGTCCGTGCTGTCGCGGCGTACGGTCAGGGCAGCTTGATGGCTGTCGCGGCGTACGGTCAGGGCAGCTTGATGGTCGGCGCGTACATGTCGATCCACACGGCGAGGTCCAGCGTCCGCTCCAGGTCGCGCCGCGACGCCTGGTCGATCTGCGGGGTCCGCGCCGAGACCGCCTCGCCGAGCCGCCCCTTGTCGATGAGGTCGAACACCGGGTGCCCCGGCGTGGACAGCAGTTCCTTGCACTGGTCGCGCAGGGCGGCGGCGTACGTCGGGTCCTGGGTGGAGGGGTAGGGGGACTTGCGCCGCTTCACGACGGACTCGGGCAGCACGTCGGCCGCCGCCGCGCGCAGCAGCGACTTCTCCTTGCCGTCGAAGTTCTTCAGCGCCCAGGGCGTGTTGTAGACGTACTCCACCAGCCGGTGGTCGCAGAACGGGACGCGCACCTCAAGGCCGGAGGCCATGGAGGTGCGGTCCTTCCGGTCGAGCCAGATGCGGACGAACCGGGTCAGGTGCAGATAGCTGATCTTGCGCATCTGCCACTCCGGCTCGCTCTCGCCGTCGAGCCGCCGGATGCCGGCGACGGCGGAGCGGTACGAGTCCTGGATGTACGTGTCGAGGTCGAGCGACGCCTCCAGCTGGTCGCTCAGCAGGCTCTGCGGGCCCGTCCGCGGCCGGCTCCCCTGCCCGTGCCGCCCCTCCTGCCCCTCCTGCCCTTGGCCTTGGCCTTGGCCTTGGCCGAAGAACTGCTGGTGCTGTGCCAGCCAGGGAAAGGTCGTGCCCTTGCGGGCCTCGGGGTCGAAGAACTGCTTGTAGCCGCCGAAGAGCTCGTCGGCCGACTCGCCGGACAGCGCCATGGTCGCGTGCCCGCGGATCGCCTTGGCCAGCAGGTACAGCGAGGTGTCGAGGTCGCCGAGGCCGGAGGGGATGTCGCGGGCGCCGATCACCTTCCGGCGCACCTCGGGGTCGGCGATGTCGGCGGAGCTGAGCACGATGTCCTGGTGCAGGGTGCCGGACTTCCGGGCGACGTCGTGCACGAAGGGGGTGTCCGGGGCGTCGCGCAGCGCGTCGGGGACGAAGTTCTCGGTGAGCCCGACGAAGTCCACCGCGAAGCTGCGCACCTTCTCGCCCCGGCCGGCCAGCTGCGCCGCGGCGATCGCGGTCATGGCCGAGGAGTCCAGGCCGCCGGAGAGCAGGGTGCAGCTCGGCACGTCGGCGACCAGCTGGCGGCGGACGATGTCGTCGAGGAGTTCCCGCACCCGCGCCACCGTGGTGTCCCGGTCGTCGGTGTGCTCCCTGGTCTCCAGAGTCCAGTAGCGGGTGGTGCGGATGCCCGTACGGCCGACGGCGACGACGGTGCCCGGCTCGACCTCGCGCATGCCCTCCCACACGGCGTGGCCGGGCGTCTTGATGAAGGCGAACAGCTCGCGGAAGCCGTCGGCGGTGACGGTGCGTTCGGCGAGCGGGTTGGCGAGGATCGCCTTGGGCTCGGAGCCGAAGAGGACGCCGTCGGGGGTGGGGTAGTAGTAGAAGGGTTTGATGCCCGAGCGGTCGCGGACCATCAGGAGGCGCTGCTCGCGGCCGTCCCAGATCGCGAAGGCGTACATGCCGTTGAGCCGCTCGGCGACGGCGTCGCCCCACTCCAGATAGCCGCGCAGCACGGCCTCGGTGTCCGAGTGGGTGGTGAACTCATGGCCGCGGGCCGCGAGTTCGGCACGCAGCTCGGTGAAGTTGTAGACCTCGCCGGAGTACACCATGGAGACGGTGCCGTGCGGGGTGTCCGCGTTCATCGGCTGTGCGCCGCCGGGCGGGTCGATGATGGCGAGCCGGCGGTGGCCGAGCGCGACATGGCGGTCCAGGTAGGTGCCGCGGCCGGCCGGGCCGCGGCAGGCCATGGGGTCGGTCATGGCGTCCACGGTCGGCTGCTGGGTGCGCAGGTCGCGATCGAAGGCGACCCACCCTGCGATGCCGCACATATGTCTCCTGCCTTTCTGTATGAATTGCCCTGGGCATCCGGAATGGCCATGGGTCCGCCCTCGGCGGATTTCACGAATACCCGCCGCGGTGGCGCAATGGCGCTGCGGCCGGGTGGAGTTCACGCGGCGGCCGGCCGCTTCGGGATTCGCGCGCCGAGCAGGCCGCGAACAGCATCGCGGTGAACGGCTCAGAGGGTCTTGCACAAACGCGACATGCCCGTCGCGCGGCCGCTCAGCAGTTCACTGGTGAACTGGTCGGGGAGGGAGTCGAGCGGACCGCCGCGGCCGGATTCGGCGCGGGCCGCGGGAAATCTTCCGGGGGTGCAGCCAATCATCGCCTTGAAGCTCCGGGTGAAGTGCGACTGATCGTGATATCCGGCCGCCGCGGCCACTTCCGCCCATGTCATCCCGCGCTTTTTGTAGCGCAGCGCCGCCTGGAGCCGCAGCACCTGCGCGAGCGACTTCGGCGGCAGGCCGACCTGTTCGAGGAAGCGGCGCTCCAGCTGGCGGTGGCTCCAGCCGGTGCCGGCGGCCAGCCGGCGTACGGACGTACGCCCGGCGCTGCGGTGCAACTGCCGCCAGGCCCAGGCGAGTTCGGGCGAGCACCGGGGCCCCGAGAGCAGCCGGGCGGTGAGCACCTGGTCGAGCAGGGCGAAGCGGGTGCCCCAGGTGGGCGCCTCGGCGAGCCGGCCGGCGAACCGGCGTAATCGCTCGCCGAACAGCTCGGCCACATCCACGTTCCGGCAGGCCAGTTGGGCCATCGGCACCGCCAGCAGCCGGTACGCGGCGAGCGGCGTCAGCAGCACCGTGACCCCGTGCACCGGCCCGGCGTGCTCGCCCACGGTGGCGGTCGCGTGGACGCCGCTGATCAGGGAGATCGCGGTGACCGGCCGGGTGGGCCGGACGGCGTCGGCCACCCGCAGCGGCCCGCTGAAGCCGAGGACGATCTTGACGACGCCGTCCGGCGCGACCAGCCAGCGGCCGGGCCCTCTGGCCCCGAACATGAAACCCCGGTACCCGAGCACATGGCCGCGCAGAGCTGGTCCGGACGACCCCCAGACCAGCTCTTTCGAGTGCACCGCCGTTAACTGGCCTTTACTCACGCCTGCCACCCCCGAGGCTTTCGGAACACCGGTCCATACGGAATTCGACGCGTTCTGCGCTGAGGTTTTCCCCAGATTCCCCACGAGGACAGCAGCAGCCGGGGGAACTGGTGTGAGAGGGCGCCGAAAGGCGAAGGAAGCCCGTCCGGCCAATGCCCGAACGTGTGCCGCACGAAAACAGTCGCGACAGCAGAAGTCCGTGGGCATTTGCAGAATACACAGGCGAGTTGGCGGCGGGCAGCACCGCGCACCGGGTGATATCGGGCGAGGCCGATCCGGAACCGGTCGCATGGGCGGGCATTCGCCCAGCTCACTCGGGTGGAGACGGCGCCGCGCGGCCGGGCGGCGAAGCGGTGGGATCTGCTCCGACTCGCCAAAACATGTGATCTCGGTCACTTCGGTTCGGGCATTCCCGGCCCGCCGCCGGACCGCCGGTCCATGGGCCGAGGTCGCGTTTGTACAAGACCCCTCTACGCGGTCACAGGAATGCTGTCACACAACAAGGCACCACAGGGATCCCGAAACAGAACCGTTCCCGCGGGGACCCACACCGGTGATTCGGCGCCCTCGTACCCCGCCGACAGCCCCTCACACGTTCCGTGGCCGTATCGCCCCGTGCGATCACGGCGACGGCCGCACCAGCCCAGTCCAGCCCGGTCCACGCGAGCGCTGCCGTGCCCGGGTCCAGCCCAGAACCCGCAAGCCCCGCCGTGCCCGGGTCCAGCCCGGTCCACGCAAGCCCCGCCGCGCCCGGCCGTCGCACGGGACGGCTCCGCGCTGCCGCCGGCGGCTCACGACCAGCGGCTCACGACCAGCGAGGAGATCGCATCGCATGCGCGTCAACCATGACCGTCTCCAACAGCGGATGAACCAGTTCGGCCTGGACGCCGTGGTGAGCACCACCGCGGAGAACCTGACCTATCTCACCGGTGTCGAGAGCGTGCACCTGGACATGTTCCCGCACTCCGGCCGGGCCTTCGCGGTCCTGTCCCAGGACACCCGGGCCGGCGCGGTCTTCGTCTGCGGACGCTGCGAGGTCGACCAGTTCCTGGACGCCGACGAACGGATCTCCGAGGCGATCGGCTACGGCCCCTTCTACCGGGAGCTGCCGGAGGAGGTGGACCTCGGCCACGACGACCGGCTGCTGCACACCATGACCGGCGACGCCCGCTTCCCCGACGCACTGGCCGCCCTCACCCACGCGGTCAAGCAGGTCTGCCCCGGCGGCGGCCGGGTGGCCGTCGACGAGGAGGGCGTGCCGCCGGAGTTCCTCGACGCCCTCGGCAAGGAGCTGTCCGGCTGGCAGCTGGTGCCCGCCGCCGCCCATCTGCGCCACGCCCGCCAGGTGAAGACCGCCCGCGAACAGGAACTGGTGGCGGCCGCCGCGGCCGTGGCGCAGAACGCGATCCTCGCCACCGTCGCCATCATGCGCGAGGGCGTCACCGAGCGGGAGCTGGTCCGGGAGTTCAACCGCTCGGTCGCGGCACAGGGCGGCACACCGCGGTTCACCCTCATCCGGATCGGCGCCAACGCGGTCGCCGGCCAGCGCCGCCCCACCGGCACCGTGCTCCGCCGCGGCCAGGCCGTGTGGTTCGACGTCGGGGCCGTCGTCGACGGCTACTGGTGCGACATCGCCCGCGTGTGCACGCTCGGCGAACCCGAGCAGCGGCTGGCGCGGCTGTACGCGGCCGTGCTGGCCGGCGAGGAGGCCGCACTGGAGCAGGCCCGCCCCGGCATGACCGGCCGCGAACTGTTCACGCTCACCGTCGAGGCGGTGCGCGACGCGGGCATCCCGCACTACCGGCGCAGCCATGTCGGCCACGGCATCGGCGTCGAGGTCTACGACCGGGTCCTGATCCGCCCGGACAGCACGGACGAACTGCGGGACGGCACGGTCGTCAACATCGAGACCCCCTATTACGAGTACGGCTTCGGCTGTGTGCACGTCGAGGACCCCTTCGTCGTCGGCCCGGACGGCAACCGCCTGCTGACCACCCTGGACCGCGGGCTGCTCATCGCCCCCTGAAACCCGCCCCCACCGGTTCCCACGAGGAGAAACCGTGATCTACGAGAACGTGCTGGAGACGCTCGGGGACACCCCCGTCGTCCGGTTGCGCAGGCTCCTGCCCCGGCCGCAGGACCGCGTCTACGTGAAGCTGGAAGGCGCCAACCCGTCGGGCAGCATCAAGGACCGCGCCGCCCTGCACATGGTCGAACAGGCCGAACACGACGGCCGGCTGCGGCCGGGGGCGACGCTCATCGAGTCGACCTCCGGCAACCTCGGCAAGTCCCTGGCCCTGATCGGCGCGGTCAAGGGCTACCGCATCATCCTGGTCGTCGACCCCAAGACGCCCCAGTCCGTGCTCTCCTACGCCACCAGCCTCGGCGCCGAGATCGACATGGTCGCGCGGCCGGACGCGGACGGCAGCTACCAGGCGGCCCGCATCCGCCGGGTGCGGCGGCTGGTGCAGGAGACCCCCGGCGCCCACACCCTGGACCAGTACAACAACCCCGACAACCCGCGGACCCACCGGCTGCACACCGCCCGCGAGATCACCAAGGACTTCGACCAACTGGCCGCGCTGGTCGCCACCGTCAGCACCGGCGGGCACCTGAGCGGACTGAGCGCGGGGCTCAAGGAGCAGTTCCCGGATCTGCACGTCCGCGCCGTGGACGCCGTCGGCTCCGCCGCCTTCGGCCACCGCTTCGAGCCGTACAAGATGCGCGGCATCGGCCTGAGCTGGCGCCCCGGCAACCTGCGGCCCCAGGCCGTCGACTCGCTGCACCGCGTCGCCGACACGGAGGCCCTCTCCGTCTGCCGGGTCCTGGCCGGCGAGGAGGGGCTGCTGCTCGGCGAGTCCGGCGGCGCGGCGGTCTTCGCGGCCCTCGCCTACGCCGCCGCGCACCCGGGCGCGCCGGTCCTGGCGATAGCCCCGGACACCGGCGCCAATTATCTGTACGAGACCTATGACGACCAGTGGCTGCGCGAGCACGGCACCCCGCCGGAGGTCCTCTGGCGCACCAGCGGAGACCTGCTGCACCACGCCCGTACGCCGCTCCACCCGCCCGCCCCGTTCGGCGGCGACACCGTGACCGGGACCGGAACAGGAGCCGGGACCGGGTCCGGCCAGGTAGCGATGGAGGTTCAGGCATGACGATCCGTACGGGAGCCGAATATCTCAGCGGGCTGCGCGACGGACGCGAGGTGTGGCTGAGCGGCCGCCGCGTCGACGACGTGCTCGCCGAACCGATCCTGGCCTCGGCCGCGCACACGGTGGCCCGCCTCTACGACCAGCAGCACGATCCGCTGCTGCGCGATGTGCTCACCTATGAGGACGGCGGCGAGCGCTACCCGATGTCGCTGGCCGTACCGCGCGACGCGCGGACCCTGCGGCGGCGCGGCGCCGCGTTCCGCACCACCGCCGAGGCCACCTTCGGACTGGTCGGCCGCTCCCCGGACTTCGTGAACGCCGTGGTCACCGCGTTCGCCTCGGCGAGCGGGTTCTTCGAGAGGGCCGACCCGCGCTTCGGCCGCAACGTCGCCGCGTTCCACCGCGCGTGCCTGGCGAGCGACCGGTTCCTCTCGCACGCCGCCATCAACCCGCCGCTCAGCCGCGCCCGTTCCTCCAGCGAGCAGGACGACCCGTACGTCCATCTGCGGATCGTCCGGGAGACCAGCGAGGGCATCGTGGTGCGCGGCGCCAAGCTGATCGGCACCCTGGTGCCGGTCGCCGACGAGATCGTGGTCTTCCCGCTGCCCAAGTACCACCCCGGCGACGAGGCGTACACCGTCGCCTTCGCGATCCCCGTCGCGACGCCGGGGCTGCGGATCGTCTGCCGGGAGCCGCTGGTCACCGACCCGGCCCGGCTGGTCAGCAGCCCGCTGGCGCCCTTCGAGGAGATCGACGCGACGTGCGTCTTCGACGACGTCCTCGTGCCGTGGGACCGCGTCTTCTTCCACGGCGACGTCGACGCCGCCAACCGCATGTACGACGTGACGACCGCGCGCCACCACACCGGCCAGCACGGCATCGTACGCGGCGCCGTCAAGGCGGAGCTGCTCACCGGCATCGCCGTCGCGCTGTCCGAGATGTCCGGCACCAACTCCTTCCTGCACGTCCAGGAGATGCTCGGCGAGGTGCTGGGCTCCCTGGAGCTGGCGAAGGCCGGCATCCTGGCCGCCGAGGCCGACGCCGAGATGAGCGAATGGTCCACCCTCACCCCGGCGATCGCCCCGGTGCTGGCCCTGCGCTACCACTTCCCGCGGATGACGAGCCGCATGATCGAGGTCATCCAGCTCCTCGGCGGCGGCAGCCTGCTGAGCACCCCATCCGAGGAGGATCTGAGCAGCGAGCTGTGGCCGGCCATCGAGCGCTTCTTCCGCGGCGCGGACGGCGTCCCCGCCGAGCAGCGCGTACGGCTGCTGAAGCTCGCCTGGGACGCCACGGGCAGCGCGTTCGGGCAGCGCCAGATGCAGTACGAGCGCTACCACTCCGGCGACCCGGTCCGGCTGGCCGCGGCCCAGTACTTCGGCTACCGCACCACCCCGCTGCTGGAGACCGTGCATCGCGCCCTGCGCCCCCAGGCCCCGGGAACGCCGGGAACGCCGCAGGCAGGAGCGACCCCGCAGGAGGCCGTCTCGTGATCACCGCCGAGCCCCGCCGGATACTGGTCCTGGCCGGGGCCGCCGCCCACGCCTCGCGCACCCGGTCCGTGGCGGAGCTGGTCTGCCGCGACATCGCCGCGGCCGGCGGCCGTCCCGTCCTGCGCGACCTCGCCGAACACCCGCTGCCGCTGCTGCACGCGGACCCCGACGGCGCCAACCTGGCCGACGTGCAGATCCAGGCCGCCGAGGCGGACGCCATGATCTGGGTGACCCCCTGCTACCACGGCAGCTACTCGGGCATCCTCAAGAACTGCCTCGACCACCTCCGCGAGGACGCCCTGCGCGGCAAGCCCGTCGGCATGGTGGCGGTCGGCGCGTCCCTGACAGCCGTCTCGGCATGCGACCACCTCCGCACGGTCGCCCGCACCCTGGGCTGCGTCACCGCCCCCACCCAGGCGGTCGTCTCCGGCGGCGACGCCGACTCCGGCGCGTACCCCCGGATCATCCGCATGATCGGCGAACTCCACGCACTGACCGGCGTGACGGGCCTGCTGCGCCAGTGCACGACGGCGGACGTCGGGAGCCCGGCATAATCCCCGCGCGCGCCCGCGGCGGAACTCCTAGGG
>NZ_JBHVHQ010000350.1:0-5899 GCF_042800135.1 Streptomyces sp. NPDC057654
GGCGTCGGCCGGGTGCGCGTGTACGACGAGGGCTTCGACAACTACGTCGCCCACCTCATCGGCGTCCTCCCCAACCGCCTCGACGGCCTCAAGGTCGTCATCGACGGCGCGCACGGCGCGGCGGCGCGGGTCTCCCCGGAGGCGTTCGCGCGGGCGGGCGCCGAGGTCGTCACCATCGGCACCGACCCCGACGGCCTCAACATCAACCACGAGTGCGGCTCCACGCACCTCGGCAAGCTGCGCGAGGCCGTCGTCGAGCACGGCGCGGACCTCGGCGTCGCCCACGACGGCGACGCGGACCGCTGCCTGGCCGTGGACGGCGCGGGCGAGGAGGTCGACGGCGACCAGATCCTCGCCGTCCTCGCCCTCGCCATGCGTGAGGCGGGCACGCTGCGCGAGAACACCGTCGTCGGCACCGTGATGTCCAACCTCGGCTTCAAGCTGGCCATGGAGCGCGAGGGCGTCCAGCTCGTCGAGACGGCGGTCGGCGACCGGTACGTGCTGGAGGAGATGAAGCGGCACGGCTACGCGCTGGGCGGCGAGCAGTCCGGGCACGTCATCGTCCTCGACCACGCCACGACGGGCGACGGGACGCTGACCGGGCTGATGCTGGCCGCACGGGTCTCCGCCACCGGCCGTACGCTCGCCGACCTCGCGGGCGTCATGGAGCGGCTGCCGCAGGTGCTCATCAACGTGCGCGACGTCGACAAGACGCGCGTGACGACCTCCCCGGAACTGGCCACCGCGGTCGGCGACGCGGAGCGCGAACTCGGCTCAACGGGCCGCGTGCTGCTGCGCCCCTCCGGCACGGAGCCGCTGGTGCGGGTGATGGTGGAGGCCGCGGACATCGAGCAGGCGCGGACCGTCGCGAGCCGGCTCGCGGATGTGGTGAAGTCGGCGCTGGGATAGGCGCATACGCGCGGGCGCGCGTGGGCTACGGGCGGTAGCGGCCCGGCCCGCGGGGGCCTCGGGGACGACGGGCGGTACTGGTCCGGTCGCGGGGGCCTCGGGCGGTGCCGCGTTCGCGGCCGGCCGGGCTCAGCCGCGCGGGCTGTGGACGGCTCCGTGCCGACGCTCCGCCGGGCCGGCCGGGCGGTGCCGTACCCACGCTCAGCCGCGGGGGCCGCGAGCGGCTTCGTGCTTGCGCTGCCTCGCCCAGAAGAACTTCTGGGCGAGGAGCGTGAGCGTGCCGGCCAGGACGATCCCCGCGAGGTTCAGCAGCAGCTGCTGGACCGAGCCGCGCATCTGGGAGAAGTCGCCGTAGCCGAGCGCGACAGCGGCATTGGCCGCGGCCGGCACCGTCGTCACCGAGATCGCGACGCCCACCAGCGCTCCGGACTTCGCGGACGTCAGCGAGAGCACCCCGGCGACCCCGGCCAGGAACGCGACCACGAACGAGAACAGGTCCGGCTGCCAGATGAAGGCGGTGTTCGGGCGCGCCCCCTCGACCTGGCTCTGGTGGAACAGCCCCACCGCGTCCATGAACAGGCTGAAGCCCGTCGTCAGCACCAGCGCCGCCGCGAACCCCGCGACCAGCGCGATCAGCGAGCGCCACGCCAGGCGCGGGGCCCGCTGCACCAGCGCCGTGCAGATACCGGCCAGCGGCCCGAACTCCGGGCCGACCGCCATCGCGCCGACGATCAGGATCGCGTTGTCGAGCACCACACCGCAGGCCGCGATCATCGTCGCCACCGTCAGGAACACCAGATAGGTGACCGACAGCGTGGACTCCTCGTGCGTGGCCTCCTCCAGGTGCTCCCACAGCACGGCGTCCGCGCCCTCGCCCGGCGCCTCCCGCTCGGCGCGGTCCGCCCGCCGGGAGAGCGTCAGCTCGATCTCCTCGACCGCGATCGCGCCGCATTCGGGGATGCCGATGGAGCGCAGCTCCTGGAGCAGCCCGTCCGCCGCCTCCCGCGCGACGTCGCACAGCACGACGTCGCCCTCGGGGCTGCGGGCAGCCCCCGCCAGCACGGCCAGGTGCGCGGTGCCGACCGTACGCTCGGCGAGCCGCACCACCTCCGCGGTGCGGTGGGCCGGAATCATCATCCTGATGTGCAGCACTGCCGGGCTCCCGGGCGGATTGAGAATCGGGGTCAGAGTTTGCGCAGCGACAGGCGCCGCACCTTGTGGTCGGGGCCCTTGCGCAGGATGAGGCTCGCGCGGCCGCGGGTGGGGGCCACATTCTCCAGCAGGTTGGGCTTGTTGATGGTCCGCCAGTTGCGGCGCGCGTAGTCGAGCGCCTCCTCCTCGCTGACCTGCGTGTACTTGCGGAAGTACGAGGACGGGTCCTGGAAGGCGGTGGCCCGCAGCTTGCGGAAGCGGGCGTAGTACCACTCCTCGATGTCCTCCGGCCGCGCGTCCACGTACACGCTGAAGTCGAAGAAGTCGGCGAGGCCGACGCGGGTGCGGCCGTCCTTGCCGGGCAGCGCGGGCTGGAGGACGTTGAGGCCCTCGATGATGAGGATGTCCGGGCGGTGCACGGTCAGCCGCTCGCCCGGCACGATGTCGTAGATGAGGTGCGAGTAGACCGGCGCGGTCACCTCGTCCATGCCCGCCTTCACATCCGCCACGAAGCGGGTCAGGGCGCGCCGGTCGTACGACTCCGGGAACCCCTTCCGTGACATCAGGCCCCGCCGGTGCAGTTCGGCGTTGGGCAGCAGGAAGCCGTCGGTGGTGACCAGCTCCACGCGGGGGTGTTCGGGCCAGCGCGCCAGCAGCTCCCGCAGGAGGCGGGCGGTGGTGGACTTGCCGACCGCGACGCTGCCCGCGACCCCTATGACGAAGGGGGTGCCGGACTGTGCGCCGTGGCCGTTCCCGGCGTCGCCGAGGAAGGTGTTCAGGGTGCCGCGCAGCCGGCTGGTCGCCCCGACGTAGAGGTTGAGGAGCCGGGAGAGCGGCAGGTAGACGTCCCGTACGTCGTCGAGGTCGATGACGTCGCCGAGCCCGCGCAGCCGTTCGACCTCTTCGGCGGTGAGCGGCAGCGGGGTGTTCTCGCGCAGGGCGCTCCACTGGGCGCGGGTGAGGTCCACGTATGGGGTGGCGTGGTGGTGGCGGACGTGCGAATGACTCTGAGTGGGCGGCACGGGCCCATTGTGCGCGGGGGGTGCGGGCGGCTTTCGGGTGGGTGCGTATGGGTGCGTCTGGCTTTCGCGCGGGTGCGGGCGGGGAACCTGTCGAACGCCGTGGAAATTCATTCGGCAGACATTCGGTCCGCTTGTGTACATGTCGTGTACGTGCTCTGTACGTGCCGCTGAGTCACCGTTACGTTCCAGTCTCCCGACCCGTACGACCTGGGGATTGTGTGTCTGTTCTCGATCTTGTTTTACGTCGTGGGACCCGGTCGTCGGCAGGGCGTGACGAGTTCGCGCAGCGCGTCTGCGGCGAGCTGAGCGCGGAGCTGCCGGACGAGGATCTCGGCGAGGACCTCTCCGACGCGCTCGAACGCTACGAGCTGGGCTCCAAGCCGCGCTGCGAGGAGGTCGAATACCTCGACCTGGTGCAGGACGCCATAGACCGGGTGGCGCGCGGTCACTGATCCGGCGGAGCGCCGCGGGTGCGGGTGGGCCGTACGCTGCCTGCATGTGCGGAATCGTGGGTTATGTGGGAGGGCAGCCCGCCCTCGACGTCGTCATTTCCGGGCTGAAGAGGCTCGAATACCGGGGCTACGACTCGGCCGGGGTCACCGTCCTCGCGGACGGCCAGCTCGCGGCGGCGAAGAAGTCCGGCAAGCTCGCCAATCTGGAGAAGGAGCTGGCGGCCCGGCCGCTGCCGTCCGGCTCCACCGCCATCGGGCACACCCGCTGGGCCACGCACGGCGCGCCGACGGACGCCAACGCCCATCCCCATCTGGATAATTCGGGCCGGGTCGCCGTCGTGCACAACGGCATCATCGAGAACTTCGCCGCCCTGCGGGAAGAGTTGGCCGGGCGCGGCCACGCGCTCTCCTCGGAGACCGACACCGAGGTGGTCGCCCACCTGCTCGCCGAGGAGTTCTCCGCCGGCGGCGACCTCGCCGACGCCATGCGGCACGTGTGCCGGCGGCTGGAGGGCGCGTTCACGCTCGTCGCCGTGCACGCCGACGAGCCGGACGTGGTGGTCGGCGCGCGCCGCAACTCGCCGCTGGTCGTGGGGATCGGGGCCGGCGAGTCCTTCCTCGCCTCCGACGTCGCCGCCTTCATCGCGCACACCCGCGAGGCCGTCGAACTCGGCCAGGACCAGGTGGTCGAGCTGCGCCGCGAGCAGGTCACGGTCACCGACTTCGACGGCGTGCCCGCGGACGTACGGGCGTACCACGTGGACTGGGACGCGTCCGCCGCCGAGAAGGGCGGCTACGACTACTTCATGCTCAAGGAGATCGCCGAGCAGCCGAAGGCCGTCGCGGACACCCTGCTCGGGCGGATCGACGCCGACGGCTCGCTGACGCTGGACGAGGTGCGCATGCCGCCTTCCGTGCTGCGCGAGGCCGACAAGGTGGTGATCGTCGCCTGCGGGACCGCCTTCCACGCCGGGATGATCGCCAAATACGCCATCGAGCACTGGACGCGGATGCCGTGCGAGGTGGAGCTCGCCAGCGAATTCCGCTACCGGGACCCGATCCTGGACCCGCGGACCCTGGTCATCGCCATCTCGCAGTCCGGCGAGACCATGGACACGCTGATGGCGCTGCGGCACGCCAGGGAGCAGGGCGCGAAGGTCCTGGCCATCTGCAACACCAACGGCTCGACGATCCCGCGCGAGTCCGACGCCGTGCTCTACACGCACGCCGGGCCGGAGGTGGCCGTCGCCTCCACCAAGGCGTTCCTGACGCAGCTCGTGGCCTGCTACCTCGTCGCGCTCTACCTCGGGCAGGTGCGCGGCACCAAGTGGGGCGACGAGATCGGCTCCGTCATCCGGGAGCTGTCCGAGATCGCCGTCCAGGTGGACGACGTGCTCGGCACCATGGAGCCCGTACGGGAGCTGGCGCGGTCCGTGGCCGCCGCCGGGAAGAACACGGTGCTCTTCCTGGGGCGGCACGTGGGGTATCCGGTGGCGCTCGAAGGCGCGCTGAAGCTCAAGGAACTGGCGTACATGCACGCCGAGGGGTTCGCGGCGGGCGAGCTCAAGCACGGGCCGATCGCGCTGATCGAGGACGATCTGCCGGTCGTCGTCGTGGTGCCGTCGCCGCGCGGGCGGTCCGTGCTCCACGACAAGATCGTCTCGAACATCCAGGAAATCCGGGCGCGCGGCGCCCGCACGATCGTGATCGCCGAGCGGGGTGACGCGGCCGTCGCCCCGTACGCCGACCACCTCATCGAGATCCCCGCCACGCCGACGCTGCTCCAGCCCCTGGTCGCCACCGTGCCGCTCCAGGTCTTCGCGTGCGAGCTGGCGACGGCGCGCGGCAACGAGGTGGACCAGCCGCGGAACCTGGCGAAGTCGGTGACCGTCGAATGATCATCGGAGTCGGCATCGACGTCGCGGAGATCGACCGCTTCGACGCGGCGCTACGGCGCACACCGGGGCTGGCGGCGCGGCTCTTCGTGGACCGCGAGCTGCTGCTGCCGAGCGGGGAGCGGCGGGGGCCGGCATCACTGGCGGCGCGCTTCGCGGCCAAGGAGGCTTTGGCCAAGGCGCTGGGCGCGCCGGCCGGGCTGCTGTGGACGGACGCCGAGGTGGTGACGGAGGCGAGCGGCCGGCCGGTGCTGTCGGTGCGGGGGACGGTGGCGGCCCGGGCGGAGGAACTGGGGGTGCGGGGGTGGCATGTGTCGCTGAGCCATGACGCCGGGGTCGCTTCCGCTGTGGTGATCGCTGAGGGGTGACGGGGGGCTGCGCCTGTGCCTGTGCCTGTGCGGGGCTGGGGTCAAGGGTGCGGGCCGGTGGTGGGTGCGGGGGTGGGGGCTCCGGGGCAGGGGTCCGGGAC
>NZ_JBHVHQ010000350.1:5909-8352 GCF_042800135.1 Streptomyces sp. NPDC057654
GGGGGGGGGGGGGGGGGGGGCCCGGGGGGGGGGGGGGGCGGGGGGGGGGGGGGGGGGGCCGCGGGGGCAGGGGTCCGGGACCGCATATTTACGGGCCGGCCGGCGTGTTGCCAAGGCTGACCTCTCCCGCAAGCCGACCCGCAAATACACGTCAGCGTCCCGGACCCCTACCCCTGCGCCCCCACCCCCTCCCGTCCCTGCCCCGCGGCCGGGCTCGTCCCCGTACGTGGGGTGGGTGGGGCTTCGCCCGCCCCCTGGGCGTGGGCGCGTTCGCGTCGTGGGGGTGGGAGCGGGCATACCGTGGGTGTGAGGGGAGCGGTGATCCTATGACGACAGGGTTGGCCGACAACGTCAGGAAGTACCGGCGGGTGGCTGGTCTGAGCCAAGAGGCGTTGGCTCATGAGGCGGAGCTCTCGCCGGCCGTGGTGCGCAAGGTCGAGCAGGGCGGGGACGTCCGCGTGGAGACGCTGCACGCGCTGGCCCGGGCCCTCGGCGTCACGACGTCGGCCTTGTTCGCGACGGAGGCCCCGCTGCCGGTGACCGGCGACGAGGCGAACCTGCGCCACCTCGTCGAGTTGCGCAAGGCGCTGATGCCTCCGGTGGGTATCGCCGCGACACTCTCCGACCACGGGGAGGCCGGGGAGCTCGCCGTCCTGCGGCGGGAGGTCAAGGACGGGCACGCGCTCTACTACGCCGACCGCTATGACTCCGTGGCGAAGAGACTGCCCGGACTGCTGCGGGCCACGGAGGCGACGGTGGCGGCGGCGGACGGTGAGGAGCGGCGGGACGCGGTGGTCGTGCGGGCCCAGGCGCTGTTGCTGACGGGGAAGTACCTGACGCAGGTCCGGCAGTACGACATGGCGTATCACGCGCTCGCGGAGGGCATTCGGCTCGCCCGGGAGGCGGAGCAGCCGCTCACCGCCGCCACCGGGGTGGTCGGCATGTGCTGGCTGCTGCTGCGGCAGGACCGCTTCGACGAGAGCGAACAGTTGGCCGCCGTCACGGCGGCGGACATGGAGCCGCGCATCTCGGACGCCGCTCCCGGGCAGTTGGCCGTCTGGGGTGAGCTGTCTCTGCGGGTCGCCGCCGCGGCCGTCCGCAACAACCGGCCCGATGTGGTCCGGGAGGCGCGCCGGATGGCGGCGGCGGCCGCGAGCGCGCTGGACGCGGAACAGCATGACTTCCCGTCCCACTGGGGGTCGTTCGGTCCTGTCACGGCGGAGCTGAAGGCCGTCGAGGATCTGTCGGTCACGGGCGACGTGCGAGGGGTGCTCCGGCGCGCGGACGACGGCCTGCTGAGCCGGAAGGCCGTACGCAACTACGGCAAGCCGACCGCCACCAGCTGGGACCGGCACCGGCTGGACGTGGCCAAGGCCCATGTGGCCCTCGGCTCCCACCAGGACGCCATGGCGGAACTGGACCAGCTCCGCCGCTCCTCGGGCGAGTGGCTGAAGCACCAGTCCATGGCCCGTTACATCGTGAGCGACATCCTCAGGTCGCGGAAACGGACGCTGACTCAGGACATAAGGGAAATGGCTGCTCACCTGGGCGTGACCGAGTAGCCGCCGTTCGGCGTGAACGACGGCTGACCGCGAGCCGGGCCGGTCCGGGGAGGGCGCCAAGGGCGTAGCCCCTGGCGTCAGGACGTCAAGTCCCGCCACGCCTCCGTCAGAGCTGACGCGACCTCCACCGACGTGAGCGGGCGGGAGCCCACGTGGCGGGCGGCCAGGCCGTGGAGGTAGGCGCCGGTGGAGGCGGCGTCGTGGGGGGTGAGGCCGGCGGCGAGGAGGGAGCCGGTCACGCCGGAGAGGACGTCGCCGCTGCCGGCCGTGGCCAGCCAGCCGGTGCCCGTGTGGTTGGTCCGTACGGGGCGGGCGCCGGTGGCGATCAGGGTGGTGGAGCCCTTGAGGAGGGCCGTCGCGCCGTAGCGGTCGGCCAGGGCCCGTACGGACGACAGGCGGGACGCCTCCACCTCCTCGCGGGTCGTGCCCAGGAGCGCCGCCGCCTCGCCCGCGTGCGGGGTCAGGATGGTCGGGGCGCTGCGGGCCCGTAGGCGTTCGGGCGGCGGCAGGAGGTGCAGGGCGTCCGCGTCCACCAGGATCGGCACGTCCGAGGCCAGGACGTCTGCCATCGCCTGGTGCGCCTCCTCGCCGTCGCCCAGGCCCGGCCCGATGATCCACGCCTGTACGCGGCCCGCCTTCTTCGGCGGGCCCGGCGAGACGAAGCACTCGGGGAAGCGGGCGATGACCGCGTCCGCGCCGGGGCCGACGTAGCGGATGGCTCCGGCGCCGCCGCGCAGGGCGCCCGCGACAGTCAGGACGGCCGCGCCGGGGTAGCGGGCGGAGCCTGCCACGACGCCGACGACGCCGCGCCGGTATTTGTCGCTCTCCGCGGCGGGGCGCGGCAGCAGCGCCGCGACGTCCGCGTCCACGCCCCGCGCGCT
>NZ_JBHVHQ010000351.1:0-3899 GCF_042800135.1 Streptomyces sp. NPDC057654
GCCCGTACTTCCGTCCGTTACCCTGCCCGCTTCCCGTCCTGCCACACCGCCGAGACCAGCGGGACGCCCGGCCGGTAGGCGAGGTGGACGTGGCTCGGCGCGTCGAGGAGCGCGAGGTCGGCGGACGCGCCCACGGTGACGGCGCCGACGTCGGTGCGGCGCAGCGCGCGGGCGCCGCCCGCGGTGGCCGACCACATGGCCTCGTCGGGGGACATGCCCATGTCGCGGACGGCCAGCGCGATGCAGAACGGCATGGAGCTGGTGAAGGACGAGCCCGGATTGCAGTCCGTGGACAGCGCCACGGTCGCGCCCGCGTCGAGGATGCGGCGGGCGTCGGGCCACTTGGCGCGGGTGGAGAACTCCGCGCCCGGCAGCAGCGTCGCCACGGTGTCGCTGCTGGCGAGCGCGTCGAGATCCGCGGCGTCCAGGTGGGTGCAGTGGTCGGCGGAGGCCGCGCCGAGCTCCACGGCGAGCCGCACGCCCGGCCCGTGGGAGAGCTGGTTGGCGTGGACGCGCACGCCGAGCCCCTTCTCCCGGCCCGCGGTGAGGATCGCGCGGGACTGCTCCGCGTCGAAGGCGCCCTTCTCGCAGAACACGTCGATCCAGCGGGCATGCGGTGCGCAGGCGTCCAGCATCGGCCCGGTGACCAGGTCCACGTACCCGGCCGGGTCGTCCGCGTAGTCCGGGGAGACGATGTGCGCGCCGAGGAAGGTGACCTCGTCGGTGTGGGCGGCGGCGATGCGCAGCGCGCGGGCCTCGTCCTCGATATTGAGGCCGTAGCCCGACTTGGTCTCGATGGTCGTGGTGCCCTGGAGCAGCGCCTCGCGCAGATAGTGCGCGAGCCCCGCCTCCAGCTCCGCGTCGGTGGCCGCGCGAGTGGCGGCGACGGTCGTGCGGATGCCTCCGGCGCTGTAACTCCGTCCGGACATCCGGGCGTTGAACTCGGCGGTCCGGTCGCCCGCGAAGACCAGGTGGGAGTGGGAGTCCACGAAGCCGGGGATCGCGGCGCGGCCGCCCGCGTCGTGGACGGCGTCGGCGGCGGGCGCGTCGGCGGCGGGGCCGACCCAGGCGAAGCGGCCGTCCGCGATGACGACGGCGGCCTCCTCGATCAGCCCGAGCGGGCCCCGGCCGAGGGCGGGGTCGTTGGTGACGAGGCTGCCGATGCCGGTGATGAGGGTGGACGCGGGGGGTGTCATGAGTCCTCTCCGTGGGGTGGGCGCAGCGCCGCGATGGCCTGGGCGAGGGCCGCGGGGACGTCCGGTACGAGGGTGTGCTCCCCGTCCCGTACGACGTGCCGGCCGCCGACCACCGTATGGCGGACGTCGGCGCCGGTCGCGGCGAACACGGCGGTCTCCGCGCCGAGCCGGGGCACCGGGCCGGCGGTGCGTACGGTGTCGAGCGCGATGGTCGTCAGATCCGCGAGCGACCCGGCGGCGATCTCGCCCGCGTCGTCCCAGCCGAGGGCCGCGTGGCCGTCCGCGGTGGCGGCGCGCAGCAGCGCGGCGGCCGTCCAGTGCCCGCGGGCGCGGGTGCGCAGCCGCTCGTCGAGCTCCATGGCGCGGGCCTCTTCGAAGATGTCGATGACGGCGTGGCTGTCGCTGCCCAGCGAGAGCGGGGAGCCGGCCCGCTGGAGCCGGGCGGCGGGGCCGATGCCGTCGGCGAGGTCGCGTTCGGTGGTGGGGCACATGCAGGTGCCGGTGCGGCTGTCGCCGAGGAGGGCGATGTCCGCGTCACTCAGGTGCGTGGCGTGCACGGCGGTCGTACGGGGCCCGAGCACGCCGTGGTCCGCGAGGAGCCGCGTCGGGGTGACGCCGTGGGCCCGTGCGCAGGCGTCGTTCTCGGCGGTCTGCTCGGAGAGGTGGACGTGCAGCGGCGCGGAGCGTTCGGCCGCCCAGTCGGCGACGGTCCGCAGCTCGGCGGCGGGCACGGCCCGTACGGAGTGGACGGCCGCGCCGATCCGGGCGTGGCCGGGGGCCTTGAGGGCGGCGGCGCGCTCGGCCCAGGCGTCGGCGGCGCCGTCGCTGAACCGCAGCTGGTGGCGGTTGGGCGGTTCGCCGAACCCGGAGGAGAGGTAGGCGGTGTCGAGGAGGGTGATGCGGATGCCGGCCTCGGCGGCGGCGGCGATCAGCGCCTCGCCCATCGCGTTGGGCTCGTCGTAGCGGGCGCCGCCGGGCGCGTGGTGCAGGTAGTGGAACTCGCCGACGCAGGAGATCCCGGCGAGCGCCATCTCGGCGTAGACGGCGCGCGCGAGGGCGTAGTACGTGTCCGGGGTGAGCCGGGCGGCCACCTGGTACATGACCTCGCGCCAGGTCCAGAACGTGCCGCTGCCGACCTGGACGGTGGAGCGCAGGGCGCGGTGGAAGGCGTGGCTGTGGGCGTTGGCGAGGCCGGGGAGGGTGAGGCCGCGCAGCACGACCGCGCCGGGCGGCGGGGCGTCGGCCCCGGTCCGTACGGCCGTGATGCGGCCCTCGGCGGTCTCTATCGACACGCCCGGTTCGACGTTGGTCCCCAGCCAGGCGTGCTCCGCCCAGTACGTCACCTGCACGCGAGGCCCTCCACTACGTCGGCGAGTGCGGCGACCCCGGCCAGGCAGTCGTCCTCGGCGGCGGATTCGGCCGGTGAGTGCGAGATGCCGGTGGGGTTCCGTACGAACAGCATGGCGGTGGGGACCGTACCGGACAAAATGCCCGCGTCGTGGCCCGCGCCGGTCGCGAGGACCGGGGCCGCGCCGCCGAGGAGGGCGCCCAGTTCGTCGCGGAGCGCGTGGCCGAACTCGACGACCGGGGTGAACGACTCCCGGACCACCGCGACGTCCACGCCGTCGCGCGCGCCGCGCTCGGCGGCGGCCTGCTCGATCTCGGCGACGACACGGTCCAGGGTCTCCTGGTCGGCGGCGCGCGAGTCGAGCCAGCCGCGCACCAGGGAGGGGATGGCGTTGACGCCGTTGGGCTCGACGGCGACCTTGCCGAAGGTGGCGAGCGCCCCCGCGAGCCTGGCCTTCTTGCGGGCCGCGAGGACGGTGTTGGCGTAGGTCAGCATCGGGTCGCGGCGGTCTTCGAGGCGGGTGGTGCCCGCGTGGTTGGCCTCGCCCCGGAAGTCGAACCGCCAGCGGCCATGCGGCCAGATCGCGGAGGCGATGCCCACCGCGTCGCCGGAGAGGTCCAGCGCCCGGCCCTGTTCGACGTGGAGCTCCACGAACGCGCCGATCCGCGCGAGCCGCTCGGGGTCGGGGCCGATGGCCTCCGGGTCGTACCCGGCGCGCTCCATGGCCTCGGGCAGCGACACGCCGTCCCCGTCGCGCAGCTCGCGCGCCTGCTCCGCCGTGAGCTGCCCGGCGGCCAGCCGGGAGCCGACGCAGGCGAGCCCGAAGCGGGCCCCCTCCTCGTCGCCGAAGTTCACGATGGCCAGGGGCTTTTCGAACTCCGCCCCCCTCCGGCGGAGCTCGTCGAGCGCGGCGAAGGAGGAGACGACGCCGAGCGGCCCGTCGAAGGCCCCGCCGTCGGGGACGGAGTCCAGGTGCGAGCCGGTGACGACGGCGTCGCCCGCGGCCGGGTCGCCGAGCCAGGCCCACTGGTTGCCGTTGCGGTCCAGCTCGTAGGCGAGGCCGCGGGACGCGGCCTGCGCCGCGAACCAGGCGCGGCAGTCGGCGTCGGCGGGGGTCCAGGCGTGACGGCGGTAGCCGCCGGTGGCCGCGTGGCGGCCGAGGGGGGTGAGGTCGCGCCACATCTCGTGGAAGGAGGGTGGATTTTCCCCAGCCCCGCCCCTTCCCGGAACCGGGGCTGCGCCCCCGGGCCCCCATCGGCCCGCGGCCTTGGGGGCGCAAGCCGGGCGGGGGGGGTTGGCGGGGGGGCCCGGGGGCGGGGTGGAGCGCCCGCGCCCCCCCCCAGGCGCCGCGGGGT
>NZ_JBHVHQ010000351.1:3909-8330 GCF_042800135.1 Streptomyces sp. NPDC057654
CCCATCGGCCCGCGGCCTTGTCCTCAAACGCCGGACGGGCTTGGTTCCCGGCGTCACCGTCGGACGGAGTCACGCGCCCTCGCCCTCGCCTTCGCGCATCGGGATGCGTACCCCGCGCTCCGCCGCGACCTCGTCGGCACGCTCGTACCCGGCGTCCACGTGCCGGATGACGCCCATGCCCGGGTCGTTGGTCAGTACCCGCCGGATCTTCTCGCCCGCGAGCTTCGTGCCGTCGGCGACCGAGACCTGGCCGGCGTGGATGGAGCGGCCCATGCCGACGCCGCCGCCGTGGTGGAGGGAGACCCAGGAGGCGCCGGAGGCGACGTTGACCATGGCGTTGAGCAGCGGCCAGTCCGCGATGGCGTCCGAGCCGTCGAGCATGGCCTCGGTCTCGCGGTACGGGGAGGCGACCGAGCCGCAGTCGAGGTGGTCGCGGCCGATGGCGAGCGGGGCCTGGAGCTCGCCGGACGCCACCATGTCGTTGAAGCGCTCGCCGGCCTTGTCGCGCTCGCCGTAGCCGAGCCAGCAGATGCGGGCGGGGAGGCCCTGGAAGTGGACGCGCTCCCCCGCGAGCTTGATCCAGCGGGCGAGGGACTCGTTCTCCGGGAAGAGGTCGAGGATCGCCTTGTCCGTCTTGTGGATGTCGGACGCCTCGCCGGACAGCGCGGCCCAGCGGAACGGGCCCTTGCCCTCGGCGAAGAGCGGCCGGATATAGGCCGGTACGAAGCCGGGGAACGCGAACGCGCGCCCGTACCCGGCCAGTTGCGCCTCGCCGCGGATCGAGTTGCCGTAGTCGAAGACCTCGGCGCCCGCGTCCATGAACCCGACCATGGCCTCCACGTGCCGGGCCATCGACTCGCGGGCCCGCTGGGTGAAGTCGGCGGGCTTCTCGGCCGCGTAGGTCGCCATCTCGTCGAAGTCCATGCCCAGCGGGAGGTACGCGAGCGGGTCGTGGGCGCTGGTCTGGTCGGTGACGATGTCGATCGGCGCGCCCTCGGCGAGCATCCGCGGCAGCAGCTCGGCGGCGTTGCCGAGCAGCCCGATGGAGAGCGGGCGGCGGGCGTCGCGGGCCTCGGTGGCGAGCTGGAGGGCGTGCTCCAGGGAGTCGGCCTTGACGTCGAGGTAACGGTGCTCGATGCGGCGCTCGATGGCCCGCGGGTCGCAGTCGATACAGATCGCGACGCCGTCGTTCATGGTCACGGCGAGCGGCTGGGCGCCGCCCATGCCGCCGAGCCCGGCGGTCAGGGTGATCGTCCCGGCGAGGCTGCCGCCGAACTTCCTGGCGGCGACGGCCGCGAAGGTCTCGTACGTGCCCTGGAGGATGCCCTGCGTCCCGATGTAGATCCAGGACCCGGCGGTCATCTGCCCGTACATGGTGAGGCCGAGGGCCTCCAGCCGCCGGAACTCCTCCCAGTTGGCCCAGTCACCCACCAGGTTGGAGTTGGCCAGCAGGACGCGCGGCGCCCATTCGTGCGTCTGCATGACGCCGACGGGGCGGCCGGACTGGACGAGCATCGTCTCGTCCTGCTTGAGGGTCTTGAGCGTGCGCACCATGGCGTCGAAGGAGCGCCAGTCGCGGGCGGCCTTGCCGGTGCCGCCGTAGACCACGAGCTGGTCGGGGTGCTCGGCGACCTCCGGGTCGAGGTTGTTCTGGAGCATCCGCAGGGCGGCTTCCTGCTGCCAGCCCTGGGCGCTGATCTCCGTGCCGCGCGGTGCCCGTACGGGTCGTGGTCCTGACATGGGCCGTGCCTCCCTGACGTCGCATGGATCGAGCTATTCACATCTTTGCCAGACTGAATATCGCTAGTCAACAGGTGGGCGGGGCGGGTCATGCGCCGGTGCTGCCAGTGGATTGGCTCAGGTGGCCTCAGGTGGCCTCAGAGGGTGAACCCGCTGGGGAAGGGATCGGTGGGATCGAGCAGATACTGCCCCATGCCGGTGATCCAGGCCCGGCCGGTGACGGTCGGGAGTACGGCCGTATGGTCGCCGACCCGCGTGGTGCCGGTGAGGCGGCCGGTGAAGCGGGTGCCGATGAGCGACTCGTTGACGAAGTCCTGGTGCAGGGGCAGTTCGCCGCGCGCGTGGAGCTGGGCCATCCGGGCGCTGGTGCCCGTACCGCACGGCGAACGGTCGAACCAGCCCGGGTGGATGGCCATCGCGTTGCGGGAGTCGGAGCCGTCCCGGCCGGGGACGGTGAACTGGACGTGGCGGCAGCCGGAGATCGCCGGATCGGTGGGGTGCACGGGCCTCTCGTGCTTGTTGATCGCCTCCATGACGGCGAGCCCGGCGGCGAGGATCTCGTCGCCGCGGGCCGAGGAGAAGGGCAGGCCCAGCGCTTCGAGCGGGGTGATGGCGTAGAAGTTGCCGCCGTAGGCGAGGTCGTAGCGGACCTCGCCGAGGCCGGGCACGTCGACGCGGGCGTCGAGGGCGACGGCGAAGGAGGGCACGTTGTGGATGGTGACGTGCTCGGCGCGGCCGTCCCGGACGGCGACGCGGGCCTCGACGAGCCCGGCGGGGGTGTCGAGGCGGACGGTGGTGGTGGGCTCGGTGACCTCCACCATCCCCGTCTCGACGAGGACCGTCGCCACCCCGATCGTGCCGTGGCCGCACATGGGGAGACAGCCGGAGACCTCGATGTAGATGACGCCCCAGTCGGCGGCGGGCCGGGCGGGGGGCTGGAGGATGGCGCCGCTCATGGCGGAGTGGCCGCGGGGCTCGTTGACCAGTAATCGGCGGATGTGGTCGAGGTGTTCCATGAAGTAGGCGCGACGGTCGGCCATGGTGGCGCCGGGGATGGGGCCGACGCCGCCGGTGATGACGCGGGTGGGCATGCCTTCGGTGTGGGAGTCGACGGCGCTGAAGTAGCGCGCGGCACGCATCAGCGACCGCCGTCGATGGCTTGGGCGGTTTGGGCGGCTTGAATCGCCTGCTTCATATCGGCGTCGAGCTGGGCCAGCCGGTCGGGGGCGAGGGGCCCGCGGGGCGGCCGGCAGGGCCCGCCGGGGCGGCCGACGAGGTCCATGCCGTGCTTGATCGCCTGGACGAACTCGGTCCGCGAATCCCACCGGAAGGCGGCGACCAGCGGCTCGTACAGGGCACGGGCCTCGGCGAGGCGGCCGGCGAGGGCGAGTTCGTAGAGGCGGACGGAGGCCGCGGGGAAGACGTTCGGGAACCCGGCGAACCAGCCGGTGGCCCCCATGAGGAGCGCTTCGAGCACGAGGTCGTCGGCCCCGGCCACGGGCTCCAGGCCGGGGGCCTGCTCCCTGATGTGCAGGATGCGGCGGACGTCGCCGGAGAACTCCTTGACGGCGACGACGCCGTCGATCTGCGCCAGTTCGCGGAGGACCTCGGGGGTGAGGTCGACCTTGGTGTCGAGCGGGTTGTTGTAGACCATGACGGGCAGCCCGGCCGCGGCGACCTCGGTGTAGTGGTGCACGATCTCGGCGGTGTTGGCCCGGTAGAGCGTCGGCGGCAGACAGAGCACCCCGTCGGCCCCGTCCTCGCCCGCCGCCTCGGCCCAGGCCCGCGCCTGATGCGCACCGGGCCCGTGCACCCCGACGACGACGAGCGCGTCCCCGCCGACCGCTTCGACGGCCGTACGGGCGACAGCGCGCCGCTCGTCGTCGGTGAGCGAGGAGTACTCGCCGAGCGAACCGTTCGGCCCCACGCCGTGCACTCCGTT
The DNA here is from genome assembly GCF_042800135.1 of Streptomyces sp. NPDC057654. Taxonomy (NCBI): domain Bacteria; kingdom Bacillati; phylum Actinomycetota; class Actinomycetes; order Kitasatosporales; family Streptomycetaceae; genus Streptomyces; species Streptomyces sp. NPDC057654. Next base: position 7,592 of record NZ_JBHVHQ010000351.1, read on the forward strand.
GTCGACGAGCCAGCGACAGTGCTCGCCGTACCGGTCCAGGTCGGGGCGGAGCCCGGCGGGGGCGGCGGGGTCGTGGGCGTAGGGGAGGGTGGTGGCGACGATGAGGCCGGTGAGGGCGGGGGCGGGTCTGGACATGGGGGTTTCCCTTCGCTGGCGGGGATGTATTACGAGACGGTGGACTCACCCGGTTCGCCAAGGTCGCCAAGGTCGCCGAGGTCTCCGAGGCGGATGGGCTGGGCGATGGGCCGGCGGTCGGCGGCGTGCGGATCGGCGAGGTCGGAGGCGCCCAGCAGGCCCCCGGCGATCTCGGCGACATTGCGCCCGCAGACCCGCCCCTGACAGCTCCCGAGCCCGGCCCGGCAAACGAGCTTGAGCACCCGCATCCCATCCGCCCCCCGCCCGGCCACCGCCTCTTTCACCTGCCCGTACGTCACTTCCTCGCACCGGCAGACCACCGTGTCGTCGCCCAGCCACGACTGCCATCCGCCGCGCACCGGGTGCGCGTCGGCGAGAGCCGCGGCGAAGCGGCGGGCGGAGCGGACACGGGCCATGAGGGCGGCGAGGTCGGCTGAGGGGGGTGTCGGTACGGGGGCCGGGGGCGGGGGTTCGGCGGCGGGCGGCGGGGTGGCGCGGGGCGCCATCGACGGGGCGCCATGGGGTGCAGCGGGCTCCGTGGCTTCGGCGGCGGGCGGCGCGGCAGCGCCTGTTGTCGTTGGCGCGGGATGCACCGTGGGACCGC
>NZ_JBHVHQ010000352.1:0-8316 GCF_042800135.1 Streptomyces sp. NPDC057654
GGGGTCAGCCCCTCGGCGGTGATCAGCAGGGCACGGTAGTCGGGGCGCAGCTCCCGCACGGCGGGATCGATAGCGGCGGCGGCGAGCCAGGCGGCGGTGTCGGGGTCGGGGTCGGTGTTCAGGTCGGTCACGTCGTTCACGTCTCTCTTCACGGGCCCTTTCGCGGGCCGCTTCGCAGGCCACGTCACGGGCGAGGGCGTTCGGCCTCCACGGTAGGCGGGGCGCGGGGGTCGGCGCGGGGCAGGCTGGGGCGGGGGCTGCGGGCGGCACCGGGTCCGATACAGGCCGGCCGGTGACCGCGGCGGGAGCCGACCGGCGACCGAGGGACCCTGCGAACCCAGGTGGACCAGCGTGGCGCGCGCCGGTCTTGCCGGATTTGTGCGGTCCGGGGACGATCGCCCGATGATGCTTCCGGGCTCTTCGGTCACCGACACCCGCCGCCGGCGCGCGAGACTGATCGCCGCGGTGGCGGCGCCCGCCGCGGTGTTCCTCGTCGTTTCGCTGCTCGGCGCCACGGCCGCCCTGTCCGGCACGAACGAGATCACGGTGCCGGGTGCGGGGATCACGACCATGCTGCGCACCATCCTGCTGGCCGCGTTCTCCCTCCAGCTGGGCGAGGCGGCGGCCGACCGGCTCGCGCGTACGGTCCCCGACGCACCCGAACTCGCCCCGCGCAGCTGGGGGTTGGCGGCGTCCGTCGCCGGGTGCGCGGCGGCGGCCGGGCAGATCGTGGTACTCGCCGGGGACGGCTCACTGGCCGCGGGGCTGACGGGCGGCGACCTCGTCGGGACGTACGCGACGCGCCCCGGCGGGCTGGCGCTGCTGGAAGCCAACGGCTTCCTCCTCGCCGCCGTCTGCGTCACGCTGCGCCGCCCCGGCCTCGCCCCGGCCCCGCTGGCCCTGGTCGCCGTCGGGGAAGCGCTACGGGCGCACCCCGAGGCCGACAGCCCGTTGCTGGGTTCGCTGCTGACGCTCATTCATCTGAGCGCGGCGGCGCTGTGGGCGGGCGGACTGGTGCACGTCCTGCGCACGATGCGCCTGTGGCGGGGCCGCCCGGACGCCGCCAAGGCGCTGCTGCGCCGCTACGCCCGTCCGGCCGCCGCCCTCTTCGCGATCCTCGCGGTGACGGGCACCCTCAGCACCCTGCGCCGACTGCCGCTCGAAGCGACGCTGACGACGGCGTACGGGCGTACGCTGCTCGCCAAGCTGGCCCTGGTGGCCGTCGTCGCCGCCCTGGCCCTCGCCGCCCGGCTCCGCCTCCGCCGTTCCCCGGACCCCGACTCCCCCTCCGGCCCCACCCGCCCGGCCCGCGCGGAGGCCGTGGCCCTGGCGGCGGTCATCCTCGTCTCGGCGATCATCACGGCCCTGCCGGTACCGGCCGCGACCGGCTGACAACCGCCGGGCGCGCGCCCTCGTCCCCGTACGCGGTCACGAACAGCACCCGCGGCACAGGTCAGCGGCCGTGCCACCGCCACCGCCACCGCCACCGCCACCGACCGGCACGGAAACCCCGCCCGTACGGACCGGCCGCGCGCTCACGCCCGCACCACGCCCCTCAGCCACCCGACCCCACGCGGGTCGGCGGCGACACGCGCGTAGGCCGCGCGTACGCCCAACCCCCTCACCCGCCATGCGGATTGGCGTCCGCGCCCTCCGTGCTCAGAGCGACGACCACGGCATCGGGCGCGAGACCCAGTTCCGTACGGCGCTCCCCAGCGCCCCCACCCGTAAGCGCAGCCCGCAAGCCCGCGAGGGAAGCGGCCCCGCAGGGGCCGGAGGAGATGCCGTGCGCGGCCAGCGCTCCGGCGGCGGAGGCGCTGGCGGCGTCCGTCACGGTGACCGCCGCGTCCAGGCCGTCCCGCAGGCAGGGCCACGCCAGGCTGGAGGGAGTGCCGCAGTTCAGGCCGGCCATCGTCGTGGCGCCGGTCGCCACCGTGAGCGGGCGCCCGGCCAGCAGGCTGTGCAGCACCCCCGCCGCGTTCTCGGGCTCCACCGACAGCAGTGCCGCCCCGGCCCCGGACCGCCTGCTGCGGTAGTGGGTGACGGCGGCCTGGGCGAGCGAGCCGACGCCTACGGGCACGGCGACGAGCGAGGGCGCCCCGGCGCCCGCGGCCGTCAGCTGGGCGTCGACCTCGGCGAACAGCGTGGAGTACCCCTCGGCGATCCAGCCGGGGATCTCCTCGTAGCCGGGCCAGGCGGTGTCCTGGACGAGGACCGCGTCCGGCGCGGCGGCCGCCGCCTCCGCCGCGCGCACGGCGTCGTCGTAGACGCCCGGCACCTCGGTGACCCGCGCCCCCTCCCCCGCGATGGCGGCCACGGCCCCCGGATGCACCCCGTCCGCCACGAAGACGTGCGCCCGGTGCCCGAGCAGCCCGGCGGTACGGGCCACCGCCCGCCCGTGGTTCCCGTCGGTCGCGGTGACCAGCTGTATCGGAGCGCTGCCCTGAGCACCGGCCAGGACCCGGTGCACCGCCCACGACGCGCCCAGCGCCTTGAACGCCGGCAGCCCCAGCCGCGACGACTCGTCCTTGACGAAGAACCGGCCGACGCCCAGTTCGGCGGCGACCTCCGGCAGCTCGGTCAGCGGCGTGTGACCGTAGCCGGACAGCGAGGCGTGGAAGGCCCGTACGTCGGCGGGCGCGGGTTCGCAGGACCAGCCGCGGGCGGCAGGACGCGCGTACCAGAAGGGCGTACGGACGGACGTACGAGCGGACGCACGAGCGGCGGCGGAAGCGGCGGCAGCGATCTTTGGCATGGGGCCAGCTTGCGATCCGGGGAACCCATCGGTCCAGCACATGCTGACAACCTGCCCGGAACCCTTCAATGAGCGCCTGCCGGGGCCTCGGGAACAGCTCCGCCGAAATCTCTCCGAGAAAATCCGAAAAAGAATCGGCGGAACTGTCGATCCGGGCGTTCCCCGTTCGACGCAGGGGTGAGAGGCGGGGAAAAGCCCCGCCCTCCCTACAGAGGAGTCACCATGCCGCGCTACCTGACGATGATCCGCGTCGACGAGCGGAACGCCCCCGCCGACGGCCCCAGCCCCGAGCTGCTGGAGCGGATGGGCGCACTGCTGGAGGAGATCACCAAGGCCGGGGTCATGCTGGACACGGCCGGGCTCACGCCGACCGCCGAGGGCACCCGCGTCACCTGGTCCGGCGGCAAGATGAGCTGCACCGACGGGCCGTTCACGGAGAGCAAGGAAGTCATCGGCGGCTACTCGATCATCCAGGCCAAGGACAAGGCCGAGGCGGTGGAGTGGACCAAGCGGTTCCTGCGGACGCATGAGGACTACTGGAACATCACCGCCGAGGTCCGCGAGATCATCGAAGCCTGACCCGGGCGGACGCCCCGCCTCTGTTGTCCGAACGCGCTTGCCCGGCCCTCGCGCGACTGCTCTGATAAGTGGCCGTGACGGCAGCAGCGAGTGCGGCGAGTGCGGACAGCACTACCGAAACGGTCGAGACGGTGTTCAGGATCGAGTCCGCGCGGATCATCGCCGGTGTCGCCCGGATCGTACGGGACGTCGGCATCGCCGAGGAGCTGGCGCAGGACGCCCTGGTCGCCGCGTTGGAACAGTGGCCCGAGTCGGGCGTACCGGAGAAGCCGGGCGCCTGGCTCATGGCCACCGCCAAGCACCGCGCGATCGACCTCGTACGCCGCAAGGAGACGTACGCGCGCAAGCTGGCGGAGGTCGGGCGCGCGCTGACGGACGTACCGCCGCCGTCCCCAGAAGACCCCTCAGGCACCGAGGACGCCGAGGACATCGGCGACGATCTCCTCCGCCTGATCTTCACGGCGTGCCACCCCGTGCTGTCGACCGAGGCGCGGATCGCGCTCACCCTTCGGCTGCTGGGCGGGCTGACGACGCAGGAGATCGCCCGCGCCTACCTGGCCCCGGAGCCGACGGTCGCCCAGCGCATCGTCCGTGCGAAACGCGCCCTCGCCAAGGCCGGGGTCCCCTTCGAAGTACCGGGAGCCGCCGAACGGGCGGCCCGTCTCTCCTCGGTGCTGGAGGTCATCTACCTCATTTTCAATGAGGGTTACTCTGCGACGGCCGGCGAGGACCTGGTGCGCCCGGCGCTGTGCGAGGACGCGCTCCGGCTCGCCCGCGTCCTCGCGGGGCTGATGCCCGGCGAGCCGGAGGCGCACGGTCTGGCGGCGCTCCTGGAGTTCCAGGCGTCGCGCATCGCGGCACGTACGGGGCCGGACGGCGCCCCGGTGCTCCTCGCCGACCAGGACCGGGGCAAGTGGAACCGGATGTTCATCCGCCGCGGCATCGAGGCCCTGCACCGCGCGGGCCACGGCCCGTACGCCGTCCAGGCCGCGATCGCCGCGTGCCACGCGCAGGCCGTCCGCTACGAGGACACGGACTGGGCGACGATCGCCGCGCTGTACGGGCGGCTGATGGCCCTGGCCCCGTCCCCGGTGGTGGAGCTGAACCGCGCCGTCGCCGTATCGATGGCCCAAGGCCCGGCGGCCGCCCTGCACTTGGTGGACGCACTGGCCGGCGAACCGGCCCTGAAGGGGTACCACCTGCTGCCGAGCGTCCGGGGCGATCTGCTGGAGCGCCTGGGGCGCGCCGACGAGGCCCGTGCGGAATTCGCCCGCGCGGCGTCCCTGACGCGCAACGCCCGCGAGAAGGCGCTCCTTCTGGAACGGGCGACTCCGGCACCGTCCCCCGATTCGGCGGCCTGAAAAGGCCCCTCAAGCCGCCCGTTCGGCGCACAGGCAGCCGACGCCGTGCGAGATCCACTCCCGGCCCGCCCAGTCGGGATGCCGCTCGATCATCAGCGCCGACACCTCGTCGACGATGGTCTGCTCGTCGACGGCGGAGTCCCGGCGCCGCCACGTCTCGTCGCGCAGAAGCCGCAGGTAGTCCCGTACGTCGGTGAGCAGGCCGGTGTCGCCGAGCTCCCCGTGGCCGGGTACGACGATGTCCGCGCCCTGCTCCGCCAGGCCCTCCATCACGCCGATCCAGCGCGTTCCGGAGACGTCGGTGTCGTGCGGCGGGAACCACGGGAAGATGGAGAACTGGGCGGCCTCCACGAGGTCCCCGGTGAACAGCATGTCCGCGTCCGGCACCCGTATGACCTGGTCGCCCCGGCTGTGCGCCCGCCCCGTGGCGCGCAGTTGGACCACCCGACCGCCGAGGTCGAGGTCGTACGAGCTGTCGTAGACGAGGTCGGGCTGCTTGATCTCGACCCCCTCCAGCCGCCGCTCGACCGGCCCGCCGAACCCCTTGAACATCTCCACGTAGCCGGGGCCGCGCTCCGCCAGGTCCTCGGCCTGGGCGCGGTTGGCCAGGTACGTCGCCTCGCCCGCGAAGACCTGGGCGCCGAAGGCGTGTTCGGGGTGGAAGTGCGTCGTGGTCAGGTAGAGCCGCCGCCCCTTGGCGTACTCGGCCGCGAACTTCAGCACCGTCTCGGCGTTCTCGTTCCCGATGCCCGTCTCGACGACGAGGACGGCGTCCCGGCCGCCGATGACGCCGATGTTCGGTACGAGCGGGACGCCGCGGTCGGCGATGACCACGAGGTCGCGGGCGGGTTCGCGGACGTCGGCGAGGCGCACGGCGGGGTCCGGGGCGGTGTGCTCGGGAACGGCGTGGTCGGGGGTGGCGTGGTCGGGCATGGGCGGGCTCCTCGGTTTCTCGGGTTCTCGGTTGCCGCTGCTGTAGCTGTCTGCTGTCTGTCCCTCCGGATCGCTCCGTAGTGATCCGGAGCGATCCGGAGCGATCCGACGTCTCTGACGCTGCGTCCCAGTCGACTTCCCCGGCCTCCCCCGCGTCCAACACCCATTCCCTCCCGCCGATACCGAGCCGGTATCGTGGCCGCTCATGGACCTGAGGTTGCTGCGCTACTTCGTGGCCGTCGCCGAAGAACTCCATTTCGGCCGCGCCGCCGCCCGGCTCCACATGACCCAGCCGCCGCTGAGCCGGGCCGTTCAGCAGCTGGAGACGGATCTCGGCTGCGCGCTGCTGCACCGCTCGCCCGCCGGGGTCGCGCTCACCCCCGCCGGGACCACGCTGTACGAGGAGGCCCGCGCCCTGCTGGAGCGCGCCGAGCACGCCCGTACGAGGGTGACGGCGGCGGCCGGCGCCCCCACGCTCACCGTCGGCACCCTCGCCGACAGCGCGGAACAGGTCGGCGCCCGGCTGGCCGCCGCGTTCCGGGAGCGTCATCCCCACGCCCGTATCCGCATCCGCGAGGCCGACCTGTCCGACCCGACCGCCGGGCTGCGCGCCGGGCTGGTGGACGTGGCCCTGACGCGGGCGCCCTTCGACGGCACGGGCCTCACCGTGCGCGTACTGCGTTCCGACCCGGTCGGCGCGGTCCTGCGGACGGACGATCCGCTCGCCGGACGGGCGAGCCTGCGCCTGGCCGACCTCGCGGACCGGCAGTGGTTCCGGCTGCCCGAAGGCGCCGACCCCGCCTGGCGGGCCTACTGGAGCGGCCCCCCGGCCGTCGCCGGGCGTCGCGACGGGCCGGTCGTGCGCACGGTGCACGAGTGCATGCAGTCCGCCTTGTGGGACGGCACGGTCGGCCTGACGGCGGTGAACCACCCCATGCCTCCGGGCCTCACCACGGTCCCCCTGCGCGACAAGGCCCCCAGCGACCTCGTCCTCGCCTGGAACACCAACGCCACCACCCCGCTCGTACGCTCCTTCACCGGCCTGGCGACGGCCCTCTACCGCCCGTCACGGGCGGCGGGATAGCGAGCCGGCCCCGGCTCGCCCCGGCGCAACCCGCTCAACGCCCCGCCGCGTCCGCGAGGATCGCCTCAAGTCTCGCCCGGCACTCGGCGATGAAGGCGGGGTACGTGCGCCAGTAGTACGCGATCCCGCTGACGCCCACCGCGATCGCCCAGGCGCGGGCGCGAGCCCAGGTGGCGTCGTCGAGGTTCGCGGCGTCCCAGTAGGCGCGCCGCGCCTGTGGCGGGAGGTCCCAGAGAGGCGAGTGCTCGGCGTCGGGGAAGCCGACCGAGAGCCCTCCGAAGTCGATGACGGCGTGCAGTTCCCCGTCCCTGACCAGGAGATTGGTCGGCTTGAGATCGCCGTGGAGCCATACGTGCGGCCCGGCGGGCTCCGGCAGCGCGAGCGCGGCCCGCCACATCTCTTCCAGCGCGTCGAGATCGAGTTCGGCGCCCACCAGGGCCCGGCATTCATCGATACACCCGCCGACCCACTGATCACACGGCTCCAGCCCGCCCCCGCGGTACCAGCTGAGCCCGTCCGCGCGCGTCGCCCCCATGAGGTCGACGCGGTGGAGCTCCCGCACGACGGCCGCCAAGTCCGCCCCGAACCCGGCCCAGTCCCGTACGGTCTCCGGCCCGGCCACGTCGCCGTCGATCCACCGGTAGACCGACCACACCAGCGGAAAGTCACCGGTCGGCGTCCCGGCGTGCACGGGCTCGGGGATCGGCCACGAGAGGCGCGGCGCCAGCCGGGGGAGCCATTCCCGCTCTTTGCGCACGGACTCCGCGTTGCCCGCTGTCCGCGGAAGCCGTACGAGCAGGTCGGCGCCGAGCCGGTACATGGTGTTGTCCGTACCGGCGCCGGCGGGCGACAACGACAGGCCGGCCCACTCCGGGCGCTGCGCCTCCAGCAGCGAACGAACCAGGGTCTCGTCGGCGGGGATCTCGTCCTCGTGAAGCGTCACGAGGGAAGTCTCGGCGGCGGGGAGGCGGGAAGCCAGCGACTTTCCGACGCCGAGCGTTGACAGCCTAGGCTAACGCCATTAGCTTTTGGCTAACTAGATTAGCCATTGCCCAGCCGCCCGCGAAGGGACACACCATGACCGAGCACCTCACCCTCGACGGCGGGACGATCGCGTACGAGGTGACGGGCGCGGGCGGACCGCTCGTCGTCCTCGCGCACGGCATGGGCGACAGCCGCGCCGCCTACCGCGCCATCACCCCGCCCCTGGTGGCGGCGGGCTACCGGGTCGCCGCCGTCGACCTGCGCGGCTGCGGCGAGTCCAGCGCCGACTGGCCGGACTGGAGCCGCACCGCCGTCGCCGGCGACCTGCTCGCCGTGATCCGGCACCTCGGCGGCGGCCCGGCCGTACTCGTCGGCCACTCGATGTCCGGCGGCGCCGCGACCATCGCCGCGGCGCGGGAACCCGCCGCCGTCAGCGCGGTCGTCGAACTGGCGCCGTTTACGCGCGAGCAGTCGACCCGCCTCGGTGACCTGCGGGTCAAGCGCTTCCGGCAGGGCATGCTGCGGCTGCTCGGCGTGCTCGCGCTCGGCAGCGTGCCGCTCTGGCGCTCGTACCTCGGCGTGGCCTACCCCGGCAGGAAGCCCGCCGCACGGGCCGGGAC
>NZ_JBHVHQ010000353.1:0-8267 GCF_042800135.1 Streptomyces sp. NPDC057654
CCTCGGGGTTGATCGCGAACTGGATGTTGCAGCCGCCGGTGTCGACGCCGACCTCGCGGATGATCGCGATGCCGACGTCCCGCAGCCGCTGGTACTCGCGGTCGGTGAGGGTCATGGCCGGGGCGACGGTGATCGAGTCGCCGGTGTGCACGCCCATCGGGTCGAAGTTCTCGATGGAGCAGACGACCACCACGTTGTCGTTGCGGTCGCGCATCAGCTCCAGCTCGTACTCCTTCCAGCCGAGGATGGACTCCTCCAGGAGCACCTCGGTGGTCGGCGAGAGCGTGAGCCCCTGGCCCGCGATGCGGCGCAGCTCGTCCTCGTCGTGCGCGAAGCCGGAGCCCGCGCCGCCCATGGTGAAGGAGGGGCGGACGACGACGGGGTAGCCGCCGAGCTGCTCGACGCCCGCGAGGACGTCGTCCATGGAGTGGCAGATGACGGAGCGGGCCGACTCGCCGTAGCCGATCTTGGCGTTGACGGCCGCGACGACGCCCTTGAACAGGTCGCGGTCCTCGCCCTTGTTGATCGCCTCGACGTTGGCGCCGATCAGCTCGACGTCGTACGTCTGGAGCGTGCCGGCCTCGTGCAGGGAGATCGCGGTGTTGAGCGCGGTCTGGCCGCCGAGGGTGGGCAGCAGCGCGTCGGGGCGCTCCTTGGCGATGATCTTCTCGACGTACTCGGGGGTGATCGGCTCGACGTACGTGGCGTCGGCGATCTCCGGGTCGGTCATGATCGTGGCCGGGTTGGAGTTGACCAGGATGACGCGCAGGCCCTCGGCCTTGAGCACGCGGCACGCCTGGGTACCGGAGTAGTCGAACTCCGCGGCCTGGCCGATGACGATCGGGCCGGAGCCGATGACCAGGACGGACTGGATATCGGAGCGCTTAGGCACGCTGGCCCTCCATGAGGTCTGCGAAGCGGTCGAAGAGGTAGGCCGCGTCGTGCGGGCCGGCTGCTGCCTCGGGGTGGTACTGGACGCTGAAGGCCGGCTGGTCGAGCAGCTGGAGGCCCTCCACCACGCCGTCGTTGAGACAGACGTGGGAGACCTCGGCGCGGCCGTACGGGGTCTCGGAGACCGCGTCGAGCGGCGCGTCGACGGCGAATCCGTGGTTGTGCGCGGTGATCTCGACCTTGCCGGTGGTGCGGTCCTGCACGGGCTGGTTGATGCCGCGGTGGCCGTAGCCCAGCTTGTACGTGCCGAAGCCGAGCGCGCGGCCCAGGATCTGGTTGCCGAAGCAGATGCCGAAGAGCGGGGTCCGCCGCGCCAGCACCTCCTTGACCAGGGTCAGGTCCGCGGTGGCCGGGTCGCCCGGCCCGTTGGAGAGGAACACGCCGTCGGGCTCCACCGCGTACAGCTGCTCGGCGGTGACGGTGGCCGGCATCACGTGCACCTCGATGCCGCGCTCGGCCATCCGGTGCGGGGTCATGCCCTTGATGCCCAGGTCGACGGCGGCGACCGTGAACCTCTTGGTCCCGATCGCCGGGACGACGTACGCCTCCTCGGTGGCGACCTCGGCGGCGAGGTCCGCGCCGGTCATCTGGGGGGCCTCGCGGACGCGGGCGAGCAGCGCCGCCTCGTCCGCGACGCTCTCGCCGGAGAAGATCCCGGCCCGCATCGCGCCGCGCTCGCGCAGGTGGCGGGTGAGGGCGCGGGTGTCGACGCCGGAGATCCCGACGACGCCCTGCCCGGCCAGCTCCTCGTCCAGCGTGCGCCGGGAGCGCCAGTTGGACGGCGTACGGGCGGGGTCGCGCACCACATAGCCCGCGACCCAGATCCGCCGGGACTCGTCGTCCTCGTCGTTGACCCCGGTGTTGCCGATGTGCGGCGCCGTCATGACGACGACCTGGCGGTGGTACGAGGGGTCGGTGAGCGTTTCCTGGTAGCCGGTCATGCCGGTGTTGAACACCGCTTCGCCGAAGGTCTCCCCCACGGCCCCGTAGGCGCGGCCGCGGAAGCTGCGGCCGTCCTCCAGGACGAGTACGGCGGGGACCGCCCCTTGCCTCTGCGAGGCGTTCCCCGGCTTGGAGGTCGTCATCGTGCGGTGCCTTCCGTTGCGTTGATCATGGTGTTGACTGCCTCGGTCCACTCCGCGTGCTCGGCGGCCCGGTCGGAGCGGAAGCCGGAGTCGAGCTCCTTGCCGCCGTGCTCCCAGGTGACGATGAGCAGGCCGCCCTCGGCGAGGACCTTGCCCGCGATGCCCTTGTCGAGCCGGGCGCCGCGCAGCCGGTCCGCGGGGATGAAGAATCCCTGCGCCCCGGGGCGTACGACGTCGAGCCCGGCGTCCGTCAGGGTGAGCTCGGCGCGGCTGCGGGTGCCCAGGCCCCGGGCGACGATGCGGTCGAGCCACTGGCCGGCCGTGGTCGAGCCGTGGTAGCGGCCGGTCATGGTCAGCCGGGGCTCGCCCGGCGCCTCGGGCGCTGTGGGCAGCTCGGGCAGGTCGCCCTGGAGCGAGCCGCGCCACTTCCAGCCCTCGCGCATCAGCCAGTAGACGAGCGCGATGAAGAGCAGCAGCCCGACGACCCAGCCGATGCGTCCGGCCCAGTCGGTGACCTCCTGCGACTTCTGCTCCGCAGCGAGGATTGTCGAAAGTCTCACGTCAGCTTCCCGTCCACGACCGTTGCCCGGCCCCGCAGGAAGGTGTGGGTGACGCGCCCCGGCAGCTCGCGGCCCTCGTAGGGGGTGTTGCGGCTGCGGGAGGCGAAGCCCGCGGGGTCCACGGGTCCACGGTAAGCGGAATCGAGGAGGGTGAGGTTGGCGGGCTCCCCGGCGGCGATGGGGCGGCCGTGGCCGCGGAGCCGACCGATGTCCGCGGGGCGCGCCGACATCCGGTCGGCGACGCCCGGCCAGTCGAGGAGGCCGGTGTCGACCATCGTGTGCTGGACGACGGAGAGCGCGGTCTCCAGGCCGACCATGCCCATGGCCGCGGCCCCCCACTCGCAGTCCTTGTCCTCGTGCGGGTGCGGGGCGTGGTCGGTGGCGACGCAGTCGATGGTGCCGTCGGCGAGCGCCTCGCGCAGGGCCAGCACGTCGGCCTCGGTGCGCAGCGGCGGGTTCACCTTGTAGACCGGGTTGTAGGACCGTACGAGCTCGTCGGTGAGCAGCAGGTGGTGCGGGGTGACCTCGGCGGTGACGGCCCAGCCCTTGGACTTGGCCCAGCGCACGATCTCCACGGAGCCGGCGGTGGAGAGGTGGCAGATGTGCACGCGCGAGCCGACGTGCGCGGCGAGCAGCACATCGCGGGCGATGATCGACTCCTCGGCGACGGCGGGCCAGCCGCCGAGGCCGAGCTCGGCGGAGACGGCGCCCTCGTTCATCTGGGCGCCCTCGGTGAGCCGGGGCTCCTGGGCGTGCTGGGCGACGACGCCGTCGAACGCCTTCACGTACTCCAGCGCGCGGCGCATGATCACCGCGTCGTCCACGCACTTGCCGTCGTCGGAGAAGACCCGGACGCCGGCGGCGCTGTCGTGCATCGCGCCGAGCTCGGCGAGCTGCTTGCCCGCCAGGCCCACGGTGACGGCGCCGATCGGCTGCACGTCGCAGTAGCCGGACTCCTTGCCGAGCCGCCAGACCTGCTCGACGACGCCCGCGGTGTCGGCGACGGGGAAGGTGTTGGCCATGGCGTGCACGGCGGTGAAGCCGCCGACGGCGGCGGCCTTGGTGCCGGTCAGGACGGTCTCGGAGTCCTCGCGGCCGGGCTCGCGCAGATGGGTGTGGAGGTCGACGAGGCCGGGCAGCAGGATCTGCCCGTGGGCCTCGATCACCTGGGCGTCGGCGGCCTCCAGGCCGGGTCCGACGGCCGCGATGGCCTCGCCGTCGATCAGTACGTCCTGCGGCTCGCCGCCGAGGGGGCGCGCACCGCGGATAAGGATCTTGCTCATGGTCACGTGTTCTCCTCGGTGCGGGCGGTGGTCGAAGGGGCGGGCGTGGACTCGAACGCCGCGCCGCCGAGCAGCAGGTACAGGACGGCCATCCGGATGGAGACGCCGTTGGCGACCTGCTCGACCGCGGTGCAGCGGACGGAGTCGGCGACCTCGGCGGTGATCTCCATGCCGCGGTTCATGGGGCCGGGGTGCATGACGATCGCGTGGTCGGGCATCCGCGCCATCCGCTCGCCGTCCAGGCCGTAGCGGCGCGCGTACTCGCGCTCGGTGGGGAAGAACGCGGCGTTCATGCGCTCGCGCTGCACCCGCAGCATCATCACGGCGTCGGACTTGGGAAGCACCGCGTCGAGGTCGTAGGAGACCTCGCAGGGCCACTGTCCGACGCCGATCGGGACCAGGGTGGGCGGCGCGACCAGTGTGACGTGGGCGCCGAGCGTCGTCAGCAGGTGGACGTTGGAGCGGGCGACGCGGCTGTGCAGGATGTCCCCGACGATCGTGATGCGCCGTCCGGCGAGGTCCCGGCCGGTGCCGTCGCCCGGCCCGCGGTGGTGGGTGGGGCCGCCGTCGGCCGCGCCCGCCAGGTGGCGGCGCATGGTGAAGGCGTCGAGCAGCGCCTGGGTGGGGTGTTCGTGCGTGCCGTCGCCGGCGTTGACGACGGAGCCGCCGATCCAGCCGGAGGTGGCGAGGCGGTGCGGGGCGCCGGAGTCGTGGTGACGGATGACGACGGCGTCGGCGCCCATCGCCTCCAGGGTCAGCGCGGTGTCCTTGAGGGACTCGCCCTTGGAGACCGAGGATCCCTTGGCGGAGAAGTTGATGACGTCGGCGGAGAGCCGCTTGGCGGCGGCCTCGAAGGAGATGCGGGTGCGGGTCGAGTCCTCGAAGAAGAGGTTGACGACGGTCCTGCCGCGCAGCGTGGGCAGCTTCTTGATCGGCCGGTCCGCGACGCGTGCCATCTCCTCGGCGGTGTCGAGGATCAGTACGGCGTCGTCGCGGGTGAGGTCGGCGGCCGAGATGAGGTGACGATTCATCCGGGTACTCCGTGGGTGCTGAAAGAGGGCGTGGACGCCCGTGGGGCAGGCAGGCAGACGAAGCCGCGGACACGGCCGTACCGCGTCCGTCGGGGGTGTCCGCGCTACCGCTCGCCGCCGGACTGGGCGGTGGGCTTGACGCCGAGGAGCACGCTGTCGCGGCCGTCCTCCTCGGTGAGCTGGACCTTGACCGTCTCCCGCAGCGACGTCGGGAGGTTCTTGCCGACGTAGTCGGCGCGGATCGGGAGTTCGCGGTGGCCCCGGTCGACGAGGACCGCGAGCTGCACGGCGCGCGGGCGGCCGATGTCGCCGAGCGCGTCGAGGGCGGCGCGGATGGTGCGGCCGGAGAAGAGCACGTCGTCGACGAGGACCACCAGGCGGCCGTCGACGCCGTCACCGGGGATCTCGGTGCGGGCGAGGGCGCGGGCCGGGCGGAGCCGCAGGTCGTCGCGGTACATGGTGATGTCGAGGGAGCCGACCGGCGTCTTCCGGCCGGTGATCTCCTCCAGCTTGGCGGCCAGCCGGTCGGCGAGGAAGACGCCGCGGGTGGGGATGCCGAGCAGCACCACGTCGTCGGCGCCCTTGGCGCGTTCGACGATCTCGTGGGCGATGCGGGTGAGAACCCGCGCGATGTCCGGGGCTTCCAGCACGGGGCGTGCCGGTTCCGGGCTGCCTGCGTCCGGACCGGGGTCCGGGCTGTTGGTGTCCATGAGAAACGGACCTCCTTCTCCGCCTCACGGGACGGACCTTAAAGGACGTCGGGTTTACGCCATTCACGTTACCAGGGTCGTACGGGGCGTACGTCAACACCCCTGACGGGGGACGGCATGGACCGTTCGGCTTGACGAAGTCAGATTACGCTGCGTAACCTCACAGTGAGTTACCAGTCTTCGTCCGGGGAGCTTTATGTCCAGCGAATACGCCAAACAGCTCGGAGCCAAGCTTCGCGCCATCCGCACCCAGCAGGGCCTCTCGCTGCACGGCGTCGAGGAGAAGTCCCAGGGCCGCTGGAAGGCCGTGGTCGTCGGTTCGTACGAGCGCGGCGACCGAGCCGTCACCGTGCAGCGCCTTGCCGAGCTGGCCGACTTCTACGGCGTCCCGGTGCAGGAGCTGCTGCCCGGCACCACGCCCGGCGGGGCCGCCGAGCCGCCGCCGAAGCTGGTGCTCGACCTGGAGCGGCTGGCCCACGTGCCGGCCGAGAAGGCCGGTCCCCTCCAGCGGTACGCGGCCACGATCCAGAGCCAGCGCGGCGACTACAACGGCAAGGTGCTCTCGATCCGCCAGGACGACCTGCGCACCCTCGCCGTGATCTACGACCAGTCGCCCTCGGTGCTGACCGAGCAGCTGATCAGCTGGGGCGTGCTCGACGCCGACGCGCGCCGCGCCGTGCAGCACGAGGACATCTGAAGCCCCCGAGGTCTCGATCGTCTCGCTACACCACAGCAGAAACGTGCCGCCGCCCTCGGCGGGACCCCGTCCCGGGGTACGCCGAGGGCGGCGGTCCTGCTGGTGGCGCGCCGTACGGCCGTTACCGCGTATCGCGCCGCAGGCTCGGCTTCAGCTCCTTGAAACGGCCGAGAAGACCATTGACGAACGCGGGCGAATCGTCGGTGGAGAACTCCTTGGCGAGCTGCACCGCCTCGTCGATCACCACCGCGTCCGGCGTCTCGTCCTCCCAGACCAGCTCGTACGTGCCGAGCCGCAGGATGTTCCGGTCGACCACCGGCATCCGGTCGAGCATCCAGTCGACCGCATAGTCGGCGATCAGCTCGTCGATCCGGGGCGCGAACTCCGCGTACCCCTCGACGAGCTGCATCGTGTACTCGGTGACCGGCGGCTGCCGGTCGTCCGAGCGGGAGTGCCGTACCCAGTCCGCGAGCACGTTCTGCACGGACGTACCGCGCTGGTCGGCCTCGAAGAGGATCTGGAAGGCGCGTTTGCGGGCCTTGTTACGGGCAGCCACGGTTAGCTGTTCACCCGACCGAGGTAATCGCCGGAACGGGTGTCGACCTTGATCTTCTCACCGGTGGTGATGAAGAGCGGCACCGCGATCTCGTAGCCGGTCTCCAGCTCGGCCGGCTTGGAACCGCCGGTGGAGCGGTCGCCCTGCACGCCCGGCTCGGTGTACTTGATGACGAGCTCGACGGCGGCCGGCAGCTCGACGTAGAGGGGGTTCTCCTCGTACACCGCGACGACGGCCTCGAAGCCCTCCAGGAGGTACCGGGCGGCGTCGCCGACGACCTCGGGAGAGATGAAGAGCTGGTCGTAGGTCTCCATGTCCATGAAGACGAAGTTTTCGCCGTCCTTGTACGAGAACTGCATGCCGCGCTTGTCGACATTGGCCGTCTCGACCTTGGTGCCGGCGTTGAACGTCTTGTCGACGACCTTGCCGGAGAGCACGTGCTTCAGCTTGGTGCGCACAAAGGCCGGGCCCTTGCCGGGCTTGACGTGCTGGAACTCGACGACGGACCAGAGCTGGCCCCCGTCGAGCTTGAGCACCATGCCGTTCTTGAGGTCGTTCGTGGATGCCACGGTTGCGGAATCTCCTGGACTGAAGCTGGTGGAACCAGGAGGCGCGCGCTACAGCGCGAGCAGCTCCTTGGTCGTAATGGTGAGTAGCTCGGGGCCGCCGTCCGCCTCGGAGCGGACGACGAGCGTGTCATCGATCCGGACACCACCCCGTCCCGGGAGGTGAACCCCCGGTTCGACGGTGACCGGCACGCAGGCATCCAGTTTACCCATGGCCGCGGGCTCCAGCCGAGGGTCCTCGTCGATTTCCAGTCCGACCCCGTGCCCGGTGCGCGATTCGAGCCCCTCGCCGTGGCCCGCGGACTCCAGCACCTGGCGCGCCGCGCGGTCCACATCCCGGCACGCCACGCCCGGTGCGAGCGCCTCCCGGCCCGCCCGCTGCGCCGCGAACACCACCTCGTACAGCTCGATCTGCCAGGACGCCGGAGAGGTGCCGATGACGAACGTACGGCCGATCTCACAGCGGTAGCCGCCGTAGTCGGCGCCCAGCCGGACGCTGAGGAAGTCGCCCTCCTCCACCCGGCGGTCCGTCGGCCGGTGGTCCGGGGAGCCCGAGTTCGGCCCCGCGCCCACCGACGTCGCGAAGGCCGGGCCGGCCGCGCCGTGGTCCACGAGGCGGCGCTCCAGCTCCAGCGCCAGGTGCCGCTCGGTCCGGCCGACCAGGATCGATTCGAGGAGTTCGCCGAGCGCCTGGTCGGTGATCTCCGCGGCGATGCGCAGGCAGGAGATCTCCTCCTCGTCCTTGACGACGCGCTGCTGCTCCACGGCGCGGCCGAGGTCGGCCAGGCGCACCCCCGGCGCGACCGAGCCCACCGCCCGGTACTGGGC
>NZ_JBHVHQ010000354.1:0-8220 GCF_042800135.1 Streptomyces sp. NPDC057654
GCATGCCGTACGCCACTGACAATCCGGTCGGCGGGCCGGTCGGCGGGCCGGTCGGCGGCCGTACCGCCGGGTCGGCGGCCCGGCGACGCGGCGGTACGGCGGTACGGCAGAACGCAGCGACGCGGCAGAATGCAGAATGGAGTCATGACCGGTACCACCCGCCCCGGCGGACCCTCAGCGCTCGACCCCGCCGTCGCCGCCCGCCTCAAGCGCGACGCCGACGGATTGGTCCCCGCCGTCGCCCAGCAGTACGACACCGGCGAGGTGCTCATGCTCGGCTGGATGGACGACGAGGCGCTGCACCGCACCCTGACCACCGGCCGCTGCACGTACTGGAGCCGCAGCCGCCGCGAATACTGGGTCAAGGGCGACACCTCCGGCCACGTCCAGCACGTCAAGTCCGTCGCCCTCGACTGCGACGCCGACACGATCCTCGTCAAGGTCGACCAGGTCGGCGCGGCCTGCCACACCGGCGAACGGACCTGCTTCGATGCCGATGTCCTGCCGCTCGGCCAGTAGGCTCCGCTGCCATGGCTGCCACGACCACGGGTGATGTCACACCTGACCTCGACACCTTCCGGACGCTCGCGAAGGACCGCCGGGCCATCCCCGTCACCCGACGCTTCCTCGCCGACGGCGACACCCCTGTCGGCCTCTACCGCAAGCTCGCCGGCGAACGCCCCGGCACCTTCCTCCTGGAGTCGGCCGAGAACGGCCGCACCTGGTCCCGCTACTCCTTCATCGGCGTCCGCAGCGCCGCCACCCTCACCGCGCGCGACGGCCAGGCCCACTGGCTCGGCACGCCGCCCGTCGGGGTTCCCACCGACGGCGACCCGCTCCAGGCCCTGCGCGCCACCATCGAGGCCCTGCACACCCCGCGCGACCTGATCGAGGACGCCGGGCTGCCGCCCTTCACCGGCGGCATGGTCGGCTACCTCGGCTACGACGTCGTCCGGCGGCTGGAGAAGGTCGGCGACAGCACCCGCGACGATCTGCGGCTGCCCGAACTGACCATGCTGCTCACCTCGGACCTCGCCGTGCTCGACCACTGGAACGGCACCGTCCTGCTGATCGCCAACGCGATCAACCACAACGACCTCGACACCGGCGTCAACGAGGCGTACGCGGACGCCGTCGCCCGCCTCGACGCGATGGCCGCCGACCTCGTACGGCCCGTGCACACCAGGCCCGCCGTGCTGCCGCCCTCCGAACTGCCCGAGTACACCGCCCTGTGGGGCGGCGAGGCGTTCATGAAGGCCGTCGAGGACATCAAGGAGGGCATCCGCGCGGGCGAGGCGTTCCAGGTCGTCCCCTCGCAGCGGTTCGAGACCCCCTGCGAGGCGTCCGCCCTGGACGTCTACCGGGTGCTGCGCGCCACCAACCCCAGCCCGTACATGTACCTGCTGCGCCTCGACGGCTTCGACGTCGTCGGCTCCAGCCCCGAGGCGCTGGTCAAGGTCGAGGGCGGGCGCGCCATGGTGCACCCCATCGCCGGCACCAGGCCGCGCGGCGCGACCCCGCAGCACGACGCCGCCCTCGGCGACGAACTGCTGGCCGACCCCAAGGAGCGCGCCGAACACCTGATGCTCGTGGA
Source organism: Streptomyces sp. NPDC057654 (assembly GCF_042800135.1). Taxonomy (NCBI): domain Bacteria; kingdom Bacillati; phylum Actinomycetota; class Actinomycetes; order Kitasatosporales; family Streptomycetaceae; genus Streptomyces; species Streptomyces sp. NPDC057654. The sequence continues at coordinate 1,595 of NZ_JBHVHQ010000354.1, forward strand.
CCTCGGCCGCAACGACCTGGGGCGGGTCTGCGAGCCGGGCAGCGTCGAGGTCGTCGACTTCATGTCGGTCGAGCGCTACAGCCACGTCATGCACATCGTCTCCACCGTGACCGGCCGCCTCGCGCCCGGCCGCACCGCCTTCGACGTGCTCACCGCCTGCTTCCCGGCGGGCACCCTCTCCGGCGCGCCCAAACCCCGCGCGCTCCAGATCATCGAGGAACTGGAGCCGAGCAGGCGCGGCCTGTACGGCGGCTGCGTCGGCTATCTCGACTTCGCCGGGGACTCCGACACCGCCATCGCGATCCGCACGGCGCTGCTGCGCGACGGCACGGCGTACGTGCAGGCCGGCGCGGGCATCGTCGCGGACTCCGACCCGGCCGCCGAGGACGCCGAGTGCCGCAACAAGGCGGCCGCCGTACTGCGGGCCGTCTCCTCCGCCAACCGCCTCGCGCGGCAGCGCGACTGAACCGGCGGGCCTCTCCGGCGGGCCCGGCGCGCGGGCCCCGGCCGCTCCGGCGGGCGGCCCCGCGCACACCCGCCGGAGCCCGCTCTCCGCGCGCCCCGGCCGCCCCGCGTGCGTACCGCGCGCCGTCGCGAGGGATAGTGGTAGGCGTGAGTGCAGCCGTTCCCCAGCCCCGAATCCACGCCGAGCCCTCCGCCGCCGCCGTGCGCAGAGGGCGGAGCAGCGTCGCCGCAGCCCTGTTCCTCGGCGCGCTCGGCGCCGCGCTCGCCCTGGTCGCCTCCGGCCGCACCTGGGCGAACGGCACCGCCGCCGTCGCCCGCGGCACCGTCGACCAGCACGCGAGCGGCCAGGACATCACCGGGCTGCCCGGCGCCCTCGCGATCGTCGGGCTCGCCGCCCTCGTCGCCGTCTTCGCGGTCCGCCGTGTCGGCCGGATCGTCGTCGCCGCGCTGCTCACCCTGTGCGGCGCCGGAGTCGTGGCCGCCTCGGCCGCCGGCGCCTTCGACACCGCCGCCCTCCAGGCCAAGGCCGCCAAGGCCAGCGGCCTGACCAACGCCACCATCCAGGACGTCACCTCCACCGGCTGGCCGTGGGTCGCCCTCGCGGGCGGCGTGCTGCTGCTCCTCGCCGGGCTCCTCGCGCTGCGCTACGGCCGCCACTGGCCCGCGATGTCCGGCCGGTACGAGCGCGACGGCGCCCCCCGCCCGCGCCGGACCCGCACCGCGCCCGACCCGGACCGCCCCGAGGAGCTGTGGAAGGCCATCGACCGCGGCGAGGACCCCACCGAGGACACGCGGAACTGACAGAGCGACCCCCCCGGTCGTCCGGGAGCGGGCGCGTCGGGAGACAATGGGACCGAGCGTTCGTCGCGCCCGGAACCAGGCGCAACACAGCAATGAGGAGTACTCATGGCGGGAACCAGCCACGGACACACCCCGGCCGCCTGGACCGGTGTCATCATCGCCTTCATCGGCTTCTGCGTCTCCGGCGCGTTCACGGTGATGGCGATGCCGCTCGGCTTCTGGGCCGGAATCGTGGTCATCGCCATCGGCGGCATCGTGGGCCTGGGCATGCGCGCGGCCGGTCTCGGCCAGCCCAAGCAGCAGGCCCCGCGGACCCAGACCCAGAGCTGACCCGCCGAGGCGCCCGCCGCGTTTTCTCGCGGCGCCCCGCACCACCCGCAGGCGCGGCCCAGGACCCGTACGGACGCACGTACGCAGCCCCGGGCCGCGCCTTCGTGGTGAGAGTTCGCGGTGAGGGGAGGAGACTCGGCGGTGTGACCGAGGAACCCGCGCACCGCACGTCCGCCGCCCCCGAGTCCCTCGCGCGCCGGGTCGCCGCGCCGCTCGGCGTCGCCGCCGGGCTCGCCGCCGCCTTCGTCTACGTCGGCGCGGTCGACCCCAACGAGAGCGGCCACTACCCCGCCTGCCCGCTGCTGCGCTACACCGGGGTGTACTGCCCCGGCTGCGGCGGCCTGCGCAGCGTCCACGCCGTCGCGCACGGCGACCTCGCCGCCGCGCTGGGCGCCAACGCCCTTGCCACGGTGGGCTATGCCGCCTTCGCCGTCTTCTGGGCCGTATGGCTGCTGCGCTCGGTCCAGGGACGCGCCGTCGCCCTGCCGCTGCGGGCGCGGCACTGGTGGGCGCTCGGCGGGCTCGTACTGGTCTTCACGGTCGTGCGGAACCTGCCCTTCGGGGGCTTCCTCGCGCCATGACGGGCTCGGGACCCTGCGATCGGCTGCGATCGGCCGACTGTCGACACCTGCGTGCCGACTACGCGCCGCCTACACGCCGACACTCATGATCGACGCGGTAAAAGTCCAGGTCGAAGACGTGGCGTCAACCGGATGCGAGACCTCGGCCCCTCGGCAGATACCATCGACCGTGCATCGACAGTGACCGGCGGAACGGATCGGCTCGACCGAACCGACCTCGCCGGCGCGACTACTCGCTCCAGCCCGGAAGGGGGCCGCTCGCGTGAGTGTGCTCGACGAGATCATCGACGGGGTCCGTGCCGACCTCGCGGAGCGGCAGGCACGCGTCACTCTCGACGAGCTCAAGGAGCGGGCGGCGAAGGCGCGCCAGGCCAAGGACGGCGTCGCGGCCCTCAAGGGCGAGAGCGTCACCGTGATCTGCGAGGTCAAGCGGTCCAGCCCGTCCAAGGGCGCGCTCGCCGCCATCGCGGACCCCGCCGGGCTCGCCGCCGACTACGAGGCGGGCGGCGCGGCCGTCATCAGCGTGCTGACCGAGCAGCGCCGCTTCGGCGGCTCCCTCGCCGACCTGGAGGCCGTCCGCGCCAAGGTCGACATTCCGGTCCTGCGCAAGGACTTCATCGTCACCGCCTACCAGCTCTGGGAGGCCCGCGCGTACGGCGCCGACCTGGCGCTCCTGATCGTCTCCGCCCTGGAGCAGGAGGCCCTGGTCTCCCTCGTCGAGCGGGCCGAGTCGATCGGGCTCACCCCGATCGTCGAGGTGCACGACGAGGACGAGGTCGAGCGCGCCGTCGACGCCGGAGCGCGGATCATCGGCGTCAACGCCCGCAACCTGAAGACCCTTGAGGTCGACCGGGACAACTTCGCGCGCGTCGCCCCCGAGATCCCGGACCACATCGTCAAGATCGCCGAGTCCGGCGTGCGCGGCCCGCACGACCTCATCGCCTACGCCAACGACGGCGCGGACGCCGTCCTGGTCGGCGAGTCCCTGGTCACCGGCCGCGACCCCAGGACCGCCGTCGCCGACCTCGTCGCCGCGGGCTCGCACCCGGCGATCCGGCACGGACGGGGCTGAGCACCCATGGGCGCGTACGCGAGGCTGGCCCGCGGCTGTAGGCCGCGCGGCTGCCGCGCGCCCGCGCGCAGGGTCCACGGCCGCCGCGTGCGCTACCACATCGGCTGTGAGCCGGGGCAGATCAACGGAGCACGATGGCGTCGCGCCACGGAGCACTAGCCGCACCGCCGTACGCCCCCTGAGGAGCGCGCGGCGGGGGCTTCCGCACCCCGTACGCCCGCGCGAGCGCCGGGCCCGCACGCCCGCTCCAAGAGCCGGACGCCGGGTCGCGCAGCGCGCGATGCCCACAGACCGATACTTTGCGGGGCCACGGCCCCGAACGAGGAGTACGTCGGATGTCATCTGACTTCTTCATCCCGGACCCGGAGGGTCACATCCCGAGCACCGAGGGCTACTTCGGCGCCTTCGGCGGCAGGTTCATCCCCGAGGCGCTGGTCGCCGCGGTGGACGAGGTCGCCGCCGAGTACGAGAAGGCCAAGGCGGACCCGTCCTTCGCGGTCGAGCTGAACGACCTGATGGCCAACTACACCGGGCGCCCCAGCGCCCTGACCGAAGTGCCGCGCTTCGCCGAACACGCGGGCGGGGCCCGCGTCTTCCTCAAGCGCGAGGACCTCAACCACACCGGCTCACACAAGATCAACAACGTGCTGGGCCAGGCGCTGCTCACCAAGCGGATGGGCAAGACCCGCGTCATCGCCGAGACCGGCGCCGGCCAGCACGGCGTGGCCACCGCCACCGCCTGCGCCCTCTTCGGCCTCGACTGCACCGTCTACATGGGCGAGATCGACACCGAGCGGCAGGCGCTCAACGTCGCCCGGATGCGGATGCTCGGCGCCGAGGTCATCAGCGTCACGTCCGGCAGCCGCACCCTCAAGGACGCCATCAACGAGGCGTTCCGCGACTGGGTCGCCAACGTCGACCACACCCACTACCTCTTTGGCACCGTCGCGGGCCCGCACCCCTTCCCCGCGCTCGTCCGCGACTTCCACCGCGTCATCGGCGTCGAGGCGCGCCGCCAGCTCCTCGACCGCACGGGCCGGCTGCCGGACGCCGCCATCGCCTGCGTCGGCGGCGGCTCCAACGCCATCGGCCTCTTCCACGCCTTCCTGCCCGACGCGGACGTCCGGCTGATCGGCTGCGAACCGGGCGGCCACGGCATCACCACCGGCGAACACGCCGCGACCCTCACCGCCGGCACCCCCGGCATACTGCACGGCTCGCGCAGCTACGTCCTCCAGGACGCGGACGGCCAGATCACCGAGCCGTACTCGATCTCGGCCGGCCTCGACTACCCCGGCATCGGCCCCGAACACGCCTACCTCAAGGACACCGGCCGCGCCGAGTACCGGGCGGTCACCGACGACGAGGCGATGCAGGCACTGCGGCTGCTGTCCCGCACCGAGGGCATCATCCCGGCGATAGAGAGCGCGCACGCCCTCGCGGGCGCCCTCAGAGTAGGCGAGGAACTGGGCGAGGACGGCCTGCTGCTCGTCAACCTCTCCGGGCGCGGCGACAAGGACATGGACACCGCGGCACGCTATTTCGGTCTGTACGATCCCGACCAGGCGAGGCGGACCGAGCAGGCGGAGCGCGCCGGACAGCAGGCCCAGACGAACCCGGAGCGAGCCAAGTGAGCGGCAACATCGAGCTGTTGAGCCAGGTCCTGGCCGCGGCCAAGACCGAGGGACGCGCCGCGCTGGTCGGCTACCTCCCGGCGGGCTTTCCCACCGTGGACGGCGGTGTACGGGCCATCCGCGCGATGGTCGAGGGCGGCTGCGACATCATCGAGGTCGGGCTGCCGCACAGCGACCCGGTCCTCGACGGCCCCGTCATCCAGACCGCCGACGACATCGCCCTGCGCGGCGGCGTCAAGATCAGCGACGTCATGGACACCATCCGCGAGGTGCACACCGCCACGGGCGCGCCCGTGCTGTGCATGACGTACTGGAACCCCGTCGACCAGTACGGCGTCGAGCGGTTCGCCGCCGACCTCGCGGCGGCCGGGGGAGCGGGCTGCATCCTGCCCGACCTGCCGGTCGAGGAGTCCGAGACCTGGCGCAAGGCCGCCCAACTGCACGGCCTGGCCACGGTGTTCGTCGTCGCGCCGAGCAGCCGCGACGAGCGGCTCGCCCGGATCACCGCGGCGGGCAGCGGCTTCGTGTACGCGGCCTCGCTGATGGGCGTCACCGGCACCCGCGAGTCCGTGGGCCGGCAGGCGCAGGACCTCGTCGAACGTACCCGCGCGACCACCGAGCTGCCGGTGTGCGTCGGGCTCGGCGTCTCCAACCCCGAACAGGCCGCCGAGGTCGCCGGGTTCGCGGACGGCGTCATCGTCGGCTCCGCGTTCGTCAAGCGGCTGCTGGACGCCCCCGACCTCGACACGGGGCTCGCGGCGGTCTCCGCACTCGCGGGCGACCTCGCCAAGGGGGTGCGCCGACGCGCCTGAAGCGCGTCGCGGGTAACTCTTTGGAAGGAAACAACGGCCGGGGACGCGCATGAGCGCGCCCCGGCTCGTTGTACGGGGGCGTGAACCAGAAGAATCCAGGCAAGCAAGGCAAGCCAGGCGGGGACGACGGAACGCGCAGCGCCCGTGAGCGGCTGCGGGAACAGCGAGAAGCGGACCGGGCACGCGAGAAGCGGAAGCGGACGCTCATCGCGGCCGTCGCCGTGGTGGCGGTGCTGGGGGTCGCCGCCGGAGTGACCGCGCTCGTCAAGAACTCGGGCAACGGCAAGGACAAGGACCAGCAGGCGTCCGGACCGGCCGTCCCGCCCAAGGGCGCCACCGGCGACGGCGATGTGGTGATCCCCGAGGGCAAGCCCGCCGCCAAGGCCACCCTCACCGTCTACGAGGACTTCCGCTGCCCCGGCTGCGGCGGGTTCGAGGCCCAATTCCACGACACCATCCGCGAACTCCAGGACAAGGGACAGCTCAAGACCGAGTACCACCTGGTCACGATCATCGACGGCAACATGGGCGGCACGGGCTCCCTCAACGCCGCCAACGCCGCCGGGTGCGCCCAGGACGCGGGCAAGTTCCCCGACTACCACGACGTGCTCTACAAGAACCAGCCCGACGAGCGCGAGGACGCCTTCGCGGACAAGGCCCACCTGATCAAGCTCGCCGGCCAGGTGAAGGGCCTGGACACCCCCGCCTTCCAGAAGTGCGTGAACGACGGCGCCCACGACACCTGGGTGAAGAAGTCCGACGAGGCCTTCGGGAAGTCCTCCTACCACGCGACGCCGACCGTCCTCCTCGACGGCAAGAACATCTACGCGGACCAGAACAACCCGCTGACCCCCGACAAGCTCAAGAAGATGGTCGCCGACGCCGACAAGAAGTGACCGCCGGGCACGGAATGCCGCCGCTCCCTCCGGGG
>NZ_JBHVHQ010000355.1:0-8203 GCF_042800135.1 Streptomyces sp. NPDC057654
AGCCGGTACGGGGCGAGGGCCGCCGACGGCCAGCCGTGACCGACCTGCCGATCGGGGCCGCCCGCGAGCTGAACGGGGAAGCTGCGGTCCAGCACGGTGCGCCCGCCGGATGCTGCACGGGCCTTCGCCACCAGCGCGTCCGACAGGCCGCGCGGCTCCTCCAGGGGCTCCTTGTCCTGGCCGCCCCAGGGGTCGGGCACGGTGAGGTCGGGCTCGCCCCGTACGACCACGGGGGCGGCGGCGAACCGGCCGGGCCCGCGGTCTGGCCCATGGTCGGGACCTCGGCCCGGGTCGGTGACGGTCGCGGCGAGTACGAGCCCCATGGTGGACAGCAGCGCCACCCCGAGCATGAGCGCGACGAAGGGTCCGACGAAGGCGCCCCATCTGTGGCGCAGGGTGTGCCGGGCGAGGTTCAGCATTGCGCCGTTTTCGCGTGGGGCGTCCGGTCCGTGGGCGTCAAACGGCTCACCTCGGCCGTCCTGTCCGTATGCGCCATACGGTCCACCTCGGCCGTCCGGTCCGTACGCGCCATCCGGTCCACCTCGGCCGTCCGGTCCATGCGGGTCATCCGGGCCGCTACCTCCGCGGCCGTCGGGGCTTCGAGGCGGCCCGCTATGCGGCCGTCCTCCAGGAAGATCACTTGGTGCGCGTACGAGGCGGCCACCGGGTCGTGTGTGACCATCACGATGGTCAGCCCGTCATCGACCATGTCCCGCAGCATCGCGAGGAATTCGCGGGAATTGCCGGCGTCCAGCGCGCCGGTGGGCTCGTCGGCGAAGAGCACCTGCGGGTCGACGATCAGGGCGCGGGCGATGGCCACGCGCTGCTGCTGGCCGCCGGAGAGTTCGCCGGGGCGGTGCCGGGCGCGGTCGCCGAGCCCGACCGCCGTCAGTACGTCCTCGATCTCGGTGCCGGTGGGCCTGCGGCCGGCCAGCCGCAGCGGGAGGGAGACGTTCTGCTCGGCGGTGAGGGAGGGGAGGAGGTTGAAGGACTGGAACACGAAGCCGATGCGGTCGCGGCGGAGCAGGGTCAGCGCGGTCTCGTTCAGCCCGGTCAGGTCCGTACCGGCGAGGACGACCCGGCCGCCGGTGGGCCGGTCGAGTCCGGCCGCGCATTGCAGCAGCGTCGACTTGCCCGATCCGGAGGGGCCCATGACGGCGGTGAAGGACCCTTTGGGGATGGCGAGGGTCACGTTGTCGAGGGCGGTGACCGTGTTCGGCTCGGTGCCGTAACTCCTCGACACGGAGAAGAGCTGCACCGGTTCGTTGGCGTTCTCGGTGTCCTTGGTGTTTTTGGAGTCCTTGGCGTCCATGCGTATCAGGAAACCGGCGGCGGGCCGGTCGCCGCACTACCGCAGGGACGAGTCTTGGGGGTATGGCAGGCACTACTGGGCTGCGTTACGGGGGCAGGACCGCAGGACGCCGTACGCGGCCGTCCGTATCGTTTCGGCAATGGGGCGGGAGCAGGGGGCGGAGGCGGCCGGCGCGCGGGACGGGCGGCCGGGGGTGTGGCGGGCGCTGCGCCGCCGGGGCTATCTGTGCTCGCGGTGGCCGTGGCGGTCGGCCGCGTACCTGGCGACGGGCGCGGTGTGCGGCGCTGGCGCGTTCGGGCTGCTCGTAGCCCTCATCCTGGTCGGAACGGTGCTGTCCGTGCTGCTCATCGGCGTTCCGCTGCTCGCCGCGATCTGCCTGGCCGGGGTGCCGATGGGGGCGGTGGAACGGCACCGGGTCCGGCTCCTCGGCGGCGCGGCCGTACGCGACCCGCACCCGGCGGTCGACCGCCCCGGCTTCGTGGCGTGGGCCCGTACCCGGCTCGGCGAACCCGTCACCTGGCGGGAGTTGGGCTACCTCTTCGTCTTCTGCCTGCTGCTGTGGCCCGTGGACCTGGCGGCCCTGGGCCTCGGCCTGCTGCTGCCCGTAGGCGTGCTGTACGAGGCGGGAACGGTGGCGGCGGGCGTCAACGGGCAGGTGCAGCTGCTGCCGGGCTGGGACATCGCCTCCCTCCCGCAGGCGGCGGCGACCGGGCTCCTCGGGCTGGTGTGGCTGCCCGCCGGGGGCTATCTGATGGGCGTGGTGGCGGGGGGCCGCGCGGCGCTGACGCGGATGGTGCTGGGGCGGCGGGAAGCGGAGTTCTCGCAGCGGCTGCTGGAGGTCAGCCGGTCGCGGGCGCGGCTGGTGGACGCCTTCGAGGCGGAGCGCCGCCGCATCGAACGCGACCTGCACGACGGGGCGCAGCAACGGCTCGTGGCGCTCACGATGCTGCTGGGGCTGGCCGGGATGTCCGAGGGCGAGGAGGCGGCCGGGCTGATCGCGAAGGCCCAGGACCAGGCGGGCCTGGCCCTGGAGGAACTGCGCGAACTGATCCAGGGCATCCACCCGCAGGTGCTCACCGACCGGGGCCTGCCGAGCGCGGTGCACGACGTGGCGGACCGGTCGGCGGTCCCCGTGGACGTCGAATTCGCCCTGCCGGGGCGGCTTCCGGAGGCGGTGGAGTCCACCGCGTACTTCGCGGTCTGCGAGGCGCTGGCGAATGTCGCCAAGCACAGCGGGGCGCGGCGGGCGGAGGTGCGCGGGGAGCTCGCGGGCGACTGCCTGGTGGTGCGGATCCGCGACGACGGGAGGGGCGGCGCGGATACGGACAAGGGCACGGGGCTGCTGGGGCTGGCGGACCGGCTGGCGGTGCTGGACGGCCGGCTGCTGATCTCCAGCCCGGCGGGCGGGCCGACGCTCGTACGGGTGGAGATACCGGCGGGGGTAACTGCCGTCGACTCTACGGGTTCTTGAGCAGCGCCGCTGACAGACGGGGGGCGGGCGGGAGCGGTGGGTGCTTCTCATCGGGGGCCTGGAACGACTGGATCATGAGGGCGGCGAAGCGCCGGGAGGCCGCGACCTGGTCGACTTCCGGCAGGGCTCGCATCCCCCTGTTGGCCACGAGTACGAGCAGCAGATCGTCCAGCACGAAGTCGGGGCGGAGCCGGCCGGACTCCTTGGCGCGGCGCGCCAGTTGGGCGATCGCGTTGAGGGCGTACGCGCGGGTCGCCGCGAACTCCGGTGAGCAGGGGAAGACCGACATGAAGGCTTCGGTGAACCCGTGGTTGTGCGCGTTCACCTCGCAGACCTTCTCGATGACGAGGCAGAGGCCGCGCCAGGGGTCGGGGTCGGCGCACCCTTCGTCGACGATGGCGAGGCACGTGCGCCGCTCTTTCGCGAAGGCCTCGTCGATCAGCGTCTGCTTGGTGGGAAACCGCCGGTAGAGCGTGGCGGGCCCGACTTCGGCGCGCCGGGCGACCTCGCGCATGGACACGTTCAGCCCGTCGGCGGCGAAGAGCGCGCGGGCGGCGACGAGGATGCGTTCGCGGTTGTCCTGGGCGTCGGAGCGGAGCGAAGACCGGGCGGCCTGGGTCTGCGGGGGCTGCTGAGCCTGCGGGGGCTGCGGGGGCTGCTTCTGATGCAAACGGTCGGGCATCTTTCTCACTTTAGCGAAGTGGACGGGGGCGTCCGTTAGCGTCCGAAACAGAGACGCAGAGCAGTAGGGCGGATGCGCGAGGCTTGGAGCGGAGAAGCTCATGAAGGCAGTGGTGATCCAGAAGTACGGGCCCCCCGACGGCATGGCCGTCGTGGACCTGCCCGACCCGGAACCCGCCGACGGACAGGTGCTGATCGCCGCCGAGGCGGTCGGCGTGGGTGGCGTGGACACCGTGATCCGGAGCGGTGCGCTGGCCGCCTTCGGTTTCAAGGAGGGCCATGTCCCCGGCGGGGAGGTGGCGGGGACCGTGACGGCGGTCGGCGACGGCGTCGACACCTCGTGGATCGGCCGCCGCGTATGGGCGTTCACGGGAATGGGCGGAGCCTACGCCGAACTGGCGGCCGTACCGGTCGAGGAGGTCATCGCCCTGCCGGACGCCTTGTCCGCCGTCGACGCGGCGACCCTGGGCAACTCCGGCATGACGGCCCACTTCGCCCTGGCCCAGACCCATTTCGCCCCCGGCGAGACCCTGCTGATCCGCGGGGCGGGCGGCAGCCTGGGGACCATGCTGGTCCAACTCGCGGCGCGGCAGGGCGCGGGCGCGATCGCGGTGACGACCTCGTCCCCGGAACGGGGGGCCAGGCTGCGCGAGCTGGGCGCGACGCATGTGCTGGACAGGGCGGGGGAGGTCGGGGAGGGCTCTGACGACTCGGCTCCCGCGGGCTACGACGTGATCATCGACGTCATCGCGGGCCGGGACATGCCGTCCTTCATCGACAAGCTCAATGTGAACGGCCGCATGTCAGCCATCGGCATCGTCGCGGGCCCCCCGCCGGCGGACTTCGGCACAAAGCTGATCGAGTCCTTCCGCCGCTCCCTGACCTTCTCCACCTTCAGCGCCGACACGGTCCCGGCCGACTCGCGCCGCGCGGCCCGGGTGGAGCAGTTCGCCGCGGCTACGAGGGGCGAGCTGCTGCCGGTGGTGCATGAGGTACTGCCGCTGGAGGAAGCGGTATTGGCACACCAGAAGATGGACGCGGGGGAGGTGTTCGGGAGGGTTGTGTTGAGGGTTTAGGGGGAGCAAAAGCCCCCACCCCCTCACCAGCAGTGTTGCCCCCTCCCGGCCGCGCTCCACACCCCGCCCGAACGTGGTTCGACACCGCCACCGCGCGGGTCGGCCTCGGCTACGCGCAGACGCTGCTCGTCGTGTGGATCGCCGAACTGCCGCTGGGCATCTTGCTGTGGATCGCCGCCTGGCGGGTCGCCGGCCGGGCCCAACGCCGGGTCCAACACCGGCCCCGCACCGAGCACGAGCAGAAGCCGCCTTCAGTCTCAGTCGCGCAGATACGCCAGTACGGCCAGCACCCGCCGGTGTCCGTCCGCCGTCGGGGGCAGGTCCAGCTTCATGAAGATGCTGTTGATGTGCTTGCTGACGGCTGCCTCGCTCACGACGAGGGTGCGGGCGATCGTCGCGTTGGAGCGGCCCTCGGCGATGAGCGCCAGGACCTCGCGTTCGCGTGCCGTGAGCCGTTCCAGGGGGTCGCGGCGGTGGCTGAGCAACTGGCGTACGACCGCGGGGTCCACCACCGTGCCGCCGTCCGCGACCCGGTGCAGCGCGTCGACGAACTCCTCGACCTTGCCTATCCGCTCCTTGAGCAGATAGCCGACGGCCACCCCGTCCGAGGAGTCGAGCAGTTCGGACGCGTAGGTGCGCTGGATGTACTGGCTGAGCACCAGCACAGGCAGCACGGGCCGCCCCGGCAGCCCCGGCGCTGCGCGGCGCAGGTCGAGTGCCGCCCGTAGCCCCTCGTCGGTCTGGGTCGGCGGCATCCGTACGTCCGTCACCACGATGTCCGGGCGCGTCTCGGCGACGGCCGACAGCAGCGAGTCCGCGTCGCCGACGGCCGCGGCCACCTCGTGGCCGAAGCGCGTGAGCACCCCGGTGAGCCCCTCGCGGAGCAGCGGGTTGTCCTCGGCGATCACCGCCCGGAGAGATCGCGTCACGTGTCGCTGCCTTCGCTGAGTGCGTACCGGATTCGATGCGGACTCAGACTAGTTCACTGGTTCACCGGAGGTTCCCGGCCCGCTCCCCGCCCGCTCATGGGCAGCCCTGATCACGGATAGCAGTACGAGTCCGACGAGGCGTCTCCGCCCTCCAAGTGCGTCTGGTGGACGCGCAGCCCGCGGAACTCCTCGCCGTGCGGGAAGAACCGTTCGTCGACGCGGAGCCCGCCGCCGGCGGTCCCGGTGTCGGCGTCGAGTTTGATGAGCCAGGGGTCGACGCCGTCCGGGTAGAACTGGTCGTCCCAGGAGCCGTAGAGGGAGTTCGTGAGGTACACGCGGCGGCCGTCGCGGCTGAGTTCGACCATTTGGGGGCCGCCGGTGAGCGGGACGTCCGGGGCGCTGGGGTGCGGGCGGCGGGCGGTGATGCCGCCGAGGCGTACGGACGCGGTGCGGCGTGGGCGGAAGGGGTCGCTGACGTCGAACTGGAGGAGTTCGCCCGTACCCCACGCCGATACGTACAGCCAGCGGTCGTCGACCGACAGGTTGATGTCGGTGATGAGCGGCGGCACCGCGCCGAACGGCTGGAGGGCCGGCGGCAGATCCTCCGTCTTGGCCGGTTCGGCGGGCAGGGTGATGACCTTGCTCGCGGTGTACTCCCCGTCCTCGCGGTGCCACAGCCACACGGACGCCGACAGGTCCGCGACGCTCACGACGACGCCCGCGAACCCCCAGGTGGCGCGCGGGTCGTGGGCGGGGCGCAGCTCCAGCACCATCTGGTGTTCGTCGCCCAGGTCCACCCGGCGGCGGTGGCGGCCGGTGTCGAGGTCCCAGAAGTGCAGGGCGTGCCCGTAGCCGCGGCCGAGCAGCAGGTCCGGGTCCACGCCGTTCTCGATCATCGAGGGGGTGCCCCACTCGCTGGTCACGGCGGTGTTGTGGGCGAGGTGCCACCACACGTCGTACGCGAGGCGCTGCGGCCCCCGGTCGCTCTCCCAGGCGCGCCGCACCTCGAACGTCTCGTGGTCCAGCAGCGCGACGCCGCCCGGCCCGTCCGCGCCGTCCGCGCCGCCCAGGCAGGAGAGGAAGACGCCGTCGGGTCCGCAGTGCAACGTGTGCGGTCGCGAATAGCCGGCCCTGGCCGCGAGTTCCTCGGTCTCGACGACCTTCACCAGGCGCGGCCGGGCCGGGTCCGGGTGGGTGTCGAAGACGTGCAGCCGCGAGGAGCGCAGGCCCGGCGCGAGCAAGTAGCGCCGTTCGGGGGAGTGGTGGCCCTCGTGGGCGAGCGCGCTGGAGCAGGCGTTCCAGCCGAAGTGGTGCAGTTCGTCGCCGAGTCCGGGCACCTCGGTCATGTGCGTGACCCGGCCGTACGAGGCCGAATCGGGGTCGGTGTCCAGGACGAACAGCGCGTCCGGGCGGCGGGCCGAGCGGTCGAACCCGACGACGTACGCGAGCTTTTCGGGCGGCCCGGCCACGGCGTCCGCCGGGGTCCGGTAGAGGGTGCGGTCGGTGGTCATGCCGGGTCTCCTCGGTCCGTACGAGATCGGACCGTACGGGGGCGGTCCGTACGCGAAGTGGTGTGCCGTACGAGAAGGGACGTGCCGTACGAGAAGGGGCGTGCCGTGCCTGGTTTCAGGACGGAGCGTCGCACACGGGGTATCGGCTGCCAAGTGGGCGACATACGGCCGGAAGCCTGCGAACAGGGGGCGGAGAGCGGCTGATTCGGCCGGGTCACGAGGGTCGGCCCGCGCGGGGGGTGCGCGTTCCGCGCTCATAATGGACGCGCTCCGAGCACCGGCTGTCGCGGTGCGGACTTCGGGGCCTGTACACCACGAATGAGATGTGAGGACGCCAGTGAACACGGTACGACGGTGCGATGAGGGTCGGAACGAGGCCCGCATACCGGCTGCGGCGCCTGCCGGGCGGCGGGGCCGGGCGGTCGCGGTGCTGGCGTTGCTGATCGGCGCGCTGGTGGCGGGCGCCCCCGCCGCCGCCTCGGCCGCGCCGGTCGATCAGGTCCTGACCGTATCCGCGCGGCAGGCGGTGGCCGCCGACGACGCGCGTTCCGCCGCCGCTCCCGCTGCTCAGGCGGGGCGCGTCACGGCGGCGTCGGAGGGCCGGCAGACCCTGGCCGCCGACTCCTCCGCGGAGAAGCCCAAGAAGAAGAAGGCCGGGTTCTTCAAGAAGCTCGGCATCTTCCTGCTGGTGCTGGTGATCGTCATCATCCTCGTGGTGGTGCTGGTGATCTGGCTGATCGTGCGCGCGGTGCGGCGGATGTTCAGCCGTCGGCGCGACTGATCGAGCGATCCAGCGATCCAGCGATCCAGTGATCGGGCGATCGGGCGGCCGTCGAGCGGAAGAAATTCAGCCTAGTTTCTCACTTGCGCAATTATTGAAGCGTAGGCTTCGCAGTGCGCGGTCCGCGGGAGCCGAGTCGAGCCGAGCGGTAGCAGCCGTAAACGACGGGTGGGAGATCACGATGGTGTGGGAGACGGCGGTGCTGGACGGACCGGCCGACGCTTCGGCCTGGGAGACGGCCGTGCTGCGGGGCGGCCCGGCCGACGGCACCCGCATCCAGGTCGCCGGGCGGCCGAGCGTCGTCCAGGTGGTCCGGCAGTGCCCGGCCGAGCAGGACGGCGACGCGCCGGACGCGTGGCGCGTGCAGGCCCTGTACGTCTACCGCCGCGACCACCGCGGCGGCGACGGCTTCCCGCACTACGGCTTCGACCCGGCGAGCCCC
>NZ_JBHVHQ010000356.1:0-8185 GCF_042800135.1 Streptomyces sp. NPDC057654
GCCGGAAGGGAGTGAGCGGCAGCCCAAGCCGGGCGACTGGCACTTCCCGGGCCGCCGAGACCGACGCGCACAGCGAGATCGCGCTCACGGATCGCGTACGGCTCGCGTGCTGTACGCGGCGAAGCCGTGTCTGCACGGCCGCCCGGCCGACCATCCCAGGAGGAACCCCATGTCCCAGGACCCCGACCACAACTCCCACTACCTGGTCCGTACGGATATCAGCCTGATCTTCTTCGACACCCTCACGCCCACCCTGGAGATCGCCTCCGTCGACCACGACCACCACCGCATCGAGCACCGCAGCGGCCCCGAGCACCGCAGAGTCGAGGAGAGCCTGCCGCGCCTGTTCACCCAGTTCGACACCGAGTTCAACCTCCCCGACGACCACGACGGCCGCGGCGATTACCAGATCACCACCTACGTCTGGCTCGACATCTTCCACGCCGGCACCGACATCGCATACCTCGCCTTCCAGGACTTCGACAACGAAGGCAGCGACGACAACGTCACCGTTGAGATCATCCACGGTGCACCGGCCGACGAGAGCGAGGTGATGCACCGGGCCCAGGCCGGCTTCTACGACCTGATGGTCAAACACGACACGGACCTCATCAGCGCCGGGTTCTTCGGCCGCCCCGCCCCCTGAAGGTCTCGAAGGAGACCTGACCAGTGCGACACGAAGTCGCTCCGCCCCAAGCGGACTGCCCACGAGAGGAAGAACAGGCCGAATCCCGCCGGGCGGGCCCTCCTCCTTACCTCGTCGGTCCGGTTCGAGAACCGCCAGGGCGCCCGGCGTCAGCCCGCGACACCGGACGAGCTCGCCCAGGTCCCGCAGGGCGGACCAGCGCGGCAGCGCGCCTGGGAATCTCTCCCGCACCCCGGGACGCGTATCAGACCCCACGCCTTCTCGGGCGCTGACCTGCACAGACTGCCCGAGGGGGAAGCAGCGACGGGAGTGCCGAACAGGCCACTGCGGCTGTGGTCGCGGCACTAACCCCTCATCGCGCCACGGTCCTGTCGGCCCACCGAACAAGAGCCACAGCCCGGCCCGTGCAAGCCGGGCCCCGAAGCGCATGCCGGCCGAAACACCGGCGCGCCCTACCTGCCAAGGAGAGCTCCAGATGACCAACTTCGAGACCGTCAAGCACGGCGCTCAGCTGTCCCCGGATCAGAGCGAGGCCACGCCCGCAGACCGCCTCCTGCTCGCCGAGGCGGCCAAGAACGGAACCGCGCTGCTCGTCACCTTCACTGGTGACGAGCAGCAGTCCGGCCCCGTTCTGGCCACCGTCACCGCCCAGGAGGCCAGCCTGTGGACCAGTGTCGACGACTCCCTGTCCGTGCCGACGGTCCGTGTGTACTGCGCTGATCCCAGCAGTCCGTACGCCCAGGCCGCCCGCGACACCCGCATTCAGTACTCGGGTACCCAGCTCACCGTCACGGTGCCTCACATCACGGCAGCGGCACCTACACCTCCGGACCGGGCAGCACCTACACATTCACCTCCGCCGGCGACATGCACCTCAGCTCCTCCGGTGTCGCCGTCACCTCGTCCAGCGGCGGCACCATCGTCAACGGCCACCGCAGCATCGAGATCGAACTCCTGCTGCCGAACGGATCCGGACTGCACAGCAAGACCGGCTTGGGGAGCATCCACGCCGTCGGCCACTTGGCCGTCACGAAGATTGACGCCGGCGCCGGGACGGTCGACCTGGCGAGCGTGGGCCGCGCAGAGATCGACGCCGCCTCAGGGGCCGTGCGGATCGGCACCGTGACCCAGTGGGCCGACATCAACGCCGCGTCCGGACCGGTCAAGGTCACCTGTCATGCCGGACGCCGGGTCCGTGTGCGTGCCGCCTCCGGGTCCATCACCTTCACGATCGCAGCCGAGGCCAGCGGCACCGTCGACATCCACTCGGCCACCGGATCGATCACTCTGCACGGCTCCCACCGGCCGGACATGACCATCAACGCCACGACCCTCTGCGGGAGTGTCCGCCGCCCCTGACCTCCTTGCGTCACGCCCTCCACCGACAGCAGCCCTTCTCTCCGGGCCCGCGCACACCTCGCCGCCGGACCTCGCCCCACTAGGTCCGGTACCTGCCACGGTGCGCACCGAGCCGCCAAGGTGCCTGCCGCGCCGGGAAGCGGACCACCGCACGTCCTCCCCACGCCCGGGCGGCTCTACTCACGGAACCTGACCGGCCGCACCGGCCATGAACAGCCCCGTGCCACACCCAGGAAGGACGATCCGCCATGACACAGATGAAGCCAGTCAGCAGACAAGTTCCGTTCGGCGACCACTTCGACTACCCCGCCGACCTGCCGCCGACCCCCTACGAGCAGGACCGGCGTGATCTGCTCGCCCGCTACACCCACTTCGCCCGAGAACGCGGGCACGAGATCACCAGCTACTTGATCCAGCCTGCCGGTTCACAGGAACAGCTAGTGGTCGAACTCTTCGACGCCACCACGTCCCAACTCGTCGTCACCTGCGCCACCCTGCAGCGCGACAACGGGGGATCGGGAGTGTGGTACGCAATCGGCACCCTCACGGACCGGGCGCGATTCCTCCCCCCGCACGTCCACAACGTGCTCGTCCTTCCCGCCGAGCCGAACAGCGACCTCGATGACCTGCTCGCGCTCCGCTCGATCACGCCCATGTGGCCCGTCGACGGCAACATCACCTTCACCCACCGCCACCAGCAGACCCGCATCAACTAACCACTCTTCTACTCGAACAGTGAGCCGCGCGCTGACCACCAGACCCCATGCGCGGGGCCTGCTCCCTGCCGCACCGGCCGAAAACAGGCCCGGCGCATGCCCGCGTCACCAGTCCTCGCGCAGCTAGCCATGATCGAGACACCTTCGTCCTGCCGGACGCTCCCCGTATGACACTCCTCTGTGCCAAGGAAGAAAGCACCCGGTACCCGACACCGTCCCTTGGCCGCTGACGCTCCTGTACGAGATAACCCGCGCGGAACGCAAAATCCTCCGCCGCTATCCCAAGATCTGCCCGCAAGTCCCCCTCCGCGGCGCATGAACAGACCCGCCGCGACTTCCCGGAACTGCGCCGACTCGACCCGGGCGGCTGAACAGGCAACCGAGCCTCCCCCCCCGGGGGCATCCCGCCGAGGAACCCGCGGCCGGGCGCCCCGGCGCCATTCGCCGGCCTTCCCTGACAGCCGCCTGCGCAAGCCCGACCGGAAACTCCCGGCCACACCCGATCCGCAACACCCACGGCTGTGTCGCACCCGGCGAACCGGGTTGCGCACCCTGCTCCGGCGCCGGCCACCGTCACATCGGCCACGAAATCCGGGCCAACTGCACCATTGACCGGGACGTGATGGTCAAGGGGAACGAGTTCCCCTGATGATCCACAGCCGGCCGGCTACTGGGCCGTCCGCCGACGCGGCAGCCTGCCATCTCTTGTCGACAAGAAGACGATCACACTCGACGCACGTCAAAAGGGATCTGTCCGTTGTGTAAACAACTGCTGATCCCAGGCGCCGAATATGGACCGGACAGTCCCAGGGAATGGGCCGCCTGGTTTTCGGCGTCGAGGAAGCCGCTGCACAAGCATTACTTCATCCGCCGGCGAAACGGGGGATCGGATGAGCGAAGGAATCTTCGCTTCATGCACGCTGAATGTCACCGTCAGCACCACACCGGCGGCCACGAAAGGGCCAAGAAGACATGACCATTCATAGCAGCCCAAGGGGACCGCTTGAGCCGGATGCGGGGACAACTCGCACGCTTCACTCCGAGGGGGCCGGGGTGCGGCGACGCCTTCCGGCTACCCGACTGCCCCGCTACACCCTCGTCGAGCACGAGAACCTGGCTGGATTCGTCATCGCCGTCGCCATCACCCCGAAGCTGGAGATCAGGGTCAAACAGCATATGGGCGTGATCTTCGACGACTACGCCAAGGCCGACACCGCCGCGGACAAGATCAACGACTGGGCCTGCGTCCACGACGAAGGCGTCGAGCCCCTGTATCCGAACCGCGTCGCGCACCTGACCGGTTTCTCCTCGAAGTGCCGGGTCGACGGATGCCGTCTCTACATTCCGACCACCGCCCCCGACACCGCGATCAAGGAGATCTGACCGTGCAGGAGCCGGAGTTCAACCCGCCATACGGCGGAGCCATCAGCCACGTCACCGATCCCGCCGAGCATCACGGCTACTTGCACATGGTCGCCTGGGCCGTAGAGATCGGGTCCCATGCCCCGTACATCAAGCACCGGTGTGCGGAGGCGAAGGCCGCGGGCGCCCCGCTGGACACCCTGTACGAGCGTTCGGGCCCCGGCGGGGTCGGCACCGGAGAATGGGTGCGGTTCAGCGACAGAGGCGCCACCGGCCACGACGCGGCCCGCGGGTTCGTACGCATCGAGGAGTACGTGCGGGAACTGGTGCGCTACCAGCAAGCCGTTGCCCAGTACCGCAAGTGGCTCAGGACGGCGCCGCCGCTCAAGACGTTCACGGTCACGTTCACGGCTCCGATCACCACGACCGTCCGCGCCCTGGACGAGGAGGACGCGCGCCGGATTGCGATGGCCGGCTGGGCGCAGGGCCCGGACGGCACCGCAGGGGCCCGCCTGACCGGACCGCCCGGATCGTGGGCCGCGAAGTTCAACGGCACCCCGAGCGTCAAAGAGGTCCGGCGGCGAACGCGATCGAACGGCGCACGCTGATCCGCAAGGACCTGAATGCGCTGGCCGACACGCGGTGGGGAGACACCCTGAGCGCTGAACCGATCCCGCCGGTGCCAGGCGAGCCCGTGCGCCTGAATCCACAGGCGCCGGACCCAATAGGCGCGATCCGCACCTGATCGTGATCACCCGCCGGTTTCCGTCGCCCACCGGGTCCGGCGCAACCTCGACCCCACGCAGCGCGGCGACGGCGTCCCACGCACCTGGCCGTCGAGACCGGCACGCTGCGCGCTGACACCCACCGCGTCGTGCGGAAGACAGGCATCGCCGGGAAGCCGGCACACACCGTACAACCCATCAGCTCGTCCTCTCCGAGCTCATCGGCGATGCAGCCCGGGCCCTCGGCGACGGCGTTCCGCTCATCACCGAGCTCGCCGTCGGCGTCACCGGCCCCGAGCCCACCGCCCTGCCCCAGGCCGACCCGATATACGAACTGGGGCAGGGCGGACGCCGAGTCCGGCCGCAGTCTGATGATGCTCGGCCAGCTGTGCAAGTCCGCCGACACCGACGTCGGCATGCGTGTCCGCTGCTTCGTCGCCTGCTGACGGCCGCTCCCCGGCCAGGGCAGAGGCGGCAGGCCAACCGCGACCAGCGATCGAGACCACCCTCCCCGTTGCACACCACACACCTGCGTACGAAAGAGAGAACCGTCTATGTCCACGGAATGGCTCCTCCTCGCGGCATGCCGCGAGGAGGAACCCGAACTCTTCTTCCCCATTGGCAACACCACCCCTGCCTTACTGCAGACCGAGGAAGCCAAAGATGTCTGCCGCCGCTGCCCGGTCATGGAGCAATGCCGACGGTGGGCGCTGGAGACAGCCGAAGAATACGGTATCTGGGGAGGCCTTAGCGAGAACGAGCGCAGTGCCGCGCGGCGGCGTGCCGCCCGCCGCAGCAGACGCAACTCCGGCCGGCACACCCCGGCCTGACCGCGCTCGCCGCCTCCCGCCGCACCGAAGAGCCGCGACGGCGTGGCCGGAGTTGCGGATGCTGCGGGCCGCCCGCGGCCATCAGGCCCTGGACGCCGAGACCGGCCCGCCGGTCAAGCAGACGGCCCCCTCGCTGCTGGAGCTGATCGGCACCGGCCCCGAGACTGCCTCCTCGAACCCATGCGGTCCAAGAAGGACATCGTGCACCTCGCTGGTGTCGCACGGATCCCGGCCCCGGCCACACCCACCGCCACCACCTCAACCGCGGCAGTGGCCGGGCCGCGAACAACGCGCTGCACATCATCGTGCTGGTCCGGACGTGCTCCGACGAACGCACCCGGGCCTGCGCCGGACGCCGCGCCGAGGGCGGGCTGCCCGAGAAAGACACCATGCGCTGCCGCAAGCGATCCGCCGCCCGCGAAGTCCACCACGCTCTGACCAGCACACCGGCCGTACATATCACTCAAATCGACCTCGTTCCCGCTGCTTGACAGCTCCAGGAGCGTCCCGAGAACGGAAAATACGATGAGTGCCAAGCTGTACGACGGGCTGCGGCTGACCGCGCACGCGCCCGACCTCTTCCAACTCACCCGCGTGATCTCCACGCGCATGCGCGCAGTCTTCCGCGAACTGGCTGTGCCCGTCATCGCCAGGAACGTCGCCCGCGTCGTCGATGACGCCGAGGTACGCGAACGTGACATGTGCGGCTCCTTGCACAATTACCTCGTCCACCGGGCCCGGAAACTCTGGCTCGACGAACAGGCCGGACTTGATGGCCGTGTGCCGTTCCACGACCCGCTGCGCTTCAGCATCGTCTTCGGTCAGATCGACGACAAGTACGGCACGCGCCGGCTGGCGTACCCCCTCGCCGGGAACCGCGCGTACACCGACGTGCTCATGACTCTCGAAGCCGACGGCCGGCCCCTCTTCGTCGACTACCACTACCAGAACCAGGCCGACCGACCGGATGAGATCCATGCCAGGGAGTGGAAGCGCCGGCGCGATGACTGGAGCCGTCTGCTCGACGCCGACGACCGCGAGACCGACGGCACCTTGGGGCATCTGCCCGGCTGGCAGCTCCCGGACAGCATTGAGGGTGTCTTCGACACAGTGCTGCGCGGATACAAGGACACCATCGATCTGAACATGCACTGTGACGTCGAAGACCGCATACGCCGGGCGCTCAACCGTGCGGTGCTCCTCCACCTGGGCCTCGACGAGGTCAGCGGCATCAGCAGAGTGCTGATCCGCAACAGGCGTATCGAGCGTGCGACCGAGTTCTACCTGAATACGGCCGACGGAGCAGCGATGCGCCGCCCTGAACCGTTGCCGGATGCCCGAGACCTCGGCATCGCCGTCAGCGAGCTGCCGCCGGTCTACGAGCCTCCGGCTGGAGCCGTTGCCCGGATCAGCGGGCTGTACCACGCGCAGGTGCTGGTCGGTGACTGATCTGGATCGACGCAGTCGATCCGGAAGCAGATCTGCAGGAGCATCGCCATTCCGCCTCGCCCACGGGCGCGATGGCTGCATCGGCCCTGCGGCAGGTCAAGGTCGAGACCGAGCGCCTCGCCAACCGCTGTGCGGCCGACGCCGGAATGCACGGCGCGAACCATCCCGAAATTGGCGCTGCCCGGGGGCATGACCTGCCAGGGCGCCTGCAAGTGCCGGTCCCACCTGGGCAGCACCGAGGCCGTGAACCCGCGCTGAGGGCGAATCGCCACTGCCGCGGACCGCGAGGCCCGGACTGCGCCCAAGGACCTCCCGTACGGCACGAGCGAAGAGACCGCCGCCGGCGCCTTCCTCGCCGCCCACACCACCACGATGGACGGAAACACCACATGATGCCCGTGATCGGCCGGCTGCTCGGCTACGCCGCCACTCTTCTCGCCCTCGTCATCCTCCGCCGCGGCTATGTCCAGGACCGCCGTCGCGAACGGCTGCGCGGCATCAGGCCCGGCCGCCTCGTCGAGGAACCGAGGCCGGGGGGCGAGGCTCACCTGTTCGACCAAGAGAATTGCCCAGTGATCGGGAGCCGACGCATGAACACCGAGAGCATTACAGCCGCCGCCGCGTTCACCCTGGCGCTCGCCAAGCTGGCCGAGGAATACCCGACCGACCCTGAGGACACCCCCCTCGTAACCGTCACGGTCACCAACCCGGCGACCGGCGAGCAGCACCAGGTCTCCACCCAGCCCGGACAGCTCGACTGGGTGACTGCCCTGGTGCGCGACGAGCTGGACACCGTCCGCAACGCCCACTGTGACGGGTCCGGCTACTGCGGGCACTGCCGGGGCAACGGCCTCGCGCATGGAACCGGCGGCGCCGCCCTGGCCGAACTGCCCGCCGATGACGGGAGCCGTCCGTGACATCCGCCATCGGCGAGCTGTACCGCGCGCAGGTGCTGGTCGGTGACTGATCTGGATCGACGCAGTCGATCCGGAAGCAGATCTGCAGGAGCTCGGCCGTCCCCTCGACCGGGGAACGGCCGTGGTGCCACGGCCAGGTGCATCCGGCCGTGGCCCCTCCCAATTCACCCCACACCCACTA
>NZ_JBHVHQ010000357.1:0-8178 GCF_042800135.1 Streptomyces sp. NPDC057654
TTGTCATCCTTCGCGCAGTCGAGCGGCTTCGGGGCCTTGTCCCCGCCGCTCGGGTGCTCGACCAGATACCCCTTGCCCGAAGCGGCCAGCGTCGCCGCCGCGCTCGCGAGGTCGTTGGCGAGCAGCTGCCCCTTCTGCGGCAGATAGGTGAAGGCCCCCTGCTCGCCCGGCTTGTGGTCGCAGCCGAGCTGGAAGGCGAGCAGCGCGTCGTACGGGCTCTTGCCGCCCTTGGCCGTGGCCTTCGCCGGGTCCTGGCCGGCCGCCGCGTACGCGCCGATGGCCGTCGCGGTGGAGTTGGCGTTGCTGGGGTTGCCGGGCTGCGCGCCCCAGCCGCCGTCCTCGTTCTGCGTGGACTTGAGCCAGTCGAGCCCCTTCTTCACCTCCGCGCCGCGCCCGCCGACCGTGGCGAGCCCCTGCACGGCGGCGGCCGTGGCGTCGGTGAACTCGCCCTTCTTCGCGTCGCAGGCCGTGCCGGTGTCGGCGCGGTACCCGGCGAAGCCGCCGTCCGAGCACTGCTGCCCGGCCAGCCAGTCCACGGCCGACTTGGCGGGCGTGACGCCTGTCGAGTCCTGCGCGAGGAAGGCCAGGGACTGCCGGAACACGCCGTCGAACTGCGGGTTCGTCGTCCCGTACAGCCCCGTCGCCGCGGGGGACGGCGAGTCGGCGGAGGCGGCGGGGGCCGCGGCCGCGCTCAGCAGGGCGGCGGCGGCCAGGGCCGCGGCGCCGCGGCGCGCGTGGACGGCGGGGGAGGGGGCCATGGGGTCGGTGCCTCTCGGTGAAGGTCGCAACGGTGGGTGCTGCACAGCGGTGGGTGGTACACAGCCGTGCACGGCCGCCCACCCGCGCGCTGTCTGCCGCGCGGTGGCACCGGGCTCAGCTCCGTATACCTCGACGGTGCCGGTGGCCGGGCGCCGCCGCCAGGCGGACGCGTCCGGCTCCGGGAGCCTGTTCGCCCCATCGCGGGTGCTCCGGCTCGTACGGCCGTACACACGCGCGTACGGCAGCACTCACGGTTGCGGGTCAGCGCCGGAGTCGCACCGGCTTTCCCCGTGGCGAGGCGGGATGAAGTTGTGCAGAACACTCTAACGGGAGGGTCGGGGCGGTCTGGGGGACGTGCCTCATACCGCCTGGTACGTGACGGGCTCGGTCCCCGGCACGGCCTCCGCGTGGCCGAGCTTCACGAGCCGCCGCAGATGGGCCTCCGCCTCGGAGACGGCGATGTTGCGCGAGGTGTAGGGGATGTCGGCCCACGGGCGGTTCCACTCCATGGCCTCGGCGAGCTGCCAGGGCGTCCTGGGGGCGGCGAGCAGGGTGCGCAGGTCGGCGAGGCGGGAGCAGTGGTGCAGGAGGAGTTCGCGGACGCGGCCGGGGGCGTCGGCGAAGGGGTGCTGGTGGGCGGGGAGCACCTCGGCGGGGGCGAGGGCGGCGACGCGTTCGAGGGAGGCGAGGTAGTCGCCGAGCGGATCGATGGCCGTGGCCGCCTGCTCGGCCTCCGGGTCCTCGTACAGGCCGATGTGCGGCGTGATGCCCGGCAGCAGATGGTCGCCGGAGAACAGCCGGCCGTGGCCGGGCCGTCCGGCCGGGTGGTCCTCTTCGAGGTGGAGGCAGACGTGGCCGGGCGTGTGGCCGGGCGTCCAGACGGCGCGCAGCCGGCGGCCGGGGAGGTCGAGGAGCTCGCCCGGCTCGATGGCCCGGTCGGGCAGTGCGGCCCGCTGCCCGGGGAGGGGCCGGGCGCGCCCCTCGGCGAGCCTGGCCGTCAGCGGAGCGAGATGGTCCGCGGGCGCGCCCGCGGCGGCGAGTTTGTCGACGAGGTACCCGAGCCAGCGGGCGGGCTCCGCCTCGCGCGTGCGCCGCACCACGTCCGTATCGGCCGGGTGCATGGCGATCCACGCCCCCGACTCCTCGCGGACCCGCCCGGAGAGGCCGTGGTGGTCGGGGTGGTGGTGGGTGATGAGCACCCCGCGCAGTTCGCCCACGGCCGTACCGCACTCCGCGAGCCCGGCGGCGAGCGCGTCCCACGAGGCGGGGTCGTCCCAGCCGGTGTCGATGAGGACGGGGCCGTCGTCGGTGTCGAGCAGGTAGACGAGGGTGTGCCCGAGGGGATTGTCCGGTATGGGTACGGGAATGGCCCAGACCCCGCCTCCGTGGTCCGTCACTTGCGCCATGCCGGGGCCCCTCTCGCCGTGGTTCGCCGCGTCCCGCGCCGGATCCACTGCCCACTATAACTAGAACGAGTATCAGTTATTCGGTTCTGATTTCTCCAACGCGCCGCCTGGGAAACCGCCTTGGGGTGGTATCAGGGCAGGTGTGCCGCTGTCGGCTCGGGAGCGTGTCGTCCTGGTGCCGGTGTGCGCACTCTCAGTAAGTTGAGGCACCTGCCTGACGGGAGAGCGCGCGATGGGTAAGCACAGCGGCAAGCCGGACCCGGCCGAGAGCGACGGCCACAAGCCCGACAGGCCCATTCCCCCGCCGCCTCCCGAGAAGAAGTAGCCGTGGCCCCGGTGGCCGCGGGCCCCGCCGAACTCGCCGGTCTTCTCGCGGACGCCGGGCTCCTCGCGC
This sequence comes from Streptomyces sp. NPDC057654, assembly GCF_042800135.1. Taxonomy (NCBI): domain Bacteria; kingdom Bacillati; phylum Actinomycetota; class Actinomycetes; order Kitasatosporales; family Streptomycetaceae; genus Streptomyces; species Streptomyces sp. NPDC057654. The sequence continues at coordinate 2,560 of NZ_JBHVHQ010000357.1, forward strand.
CGGGCTGGCGGGAGGTGTTCGCGGCAGTCGACCGCGGGCGGTTCGTCCCCGACCGGATCTGGATCCGCGGCGCGGACGGCTATCTTCCGCTGTCCCGGGCCCGCGAGCCCGACCGGTGGCGGCAGTGCGTCTACGGCGACATGCCGCTCGTCACCCAGGTCGAGGACCCGCCCGGCGACGGCCCCGCGTTCACGCCGACCAGTTCGGCGTCCATGCCGCAGGTCGTCGCGGCCATGCTGGGACACCTCGATCCGCACCGGGGCCACCGCGTCCTGGAGATCGGCACCGGCACCGGCTACAACGCCGCGCTGCTCTCGGAGTTCCTCGGCGACGACCGGGTGACCACCGTCGAAGTCGACGCCGAACTCGCCGCTCGCGCCCGCCGCGCCCTGGAGTCCGCAGGCCACGCCCCGTCGATCGTCACGGCGGACGGGGCGGAGGGGTGGCCCGAAGCGGCCCCCTACGACCGGCTCATCGCGACGTGCGCCGTCCAGCGCGTCCCGTACCGCTGGGTCGAGCAGACGTCCCCCGGCGGCCGCATCGTCACGCCGTGGGGCACGGGGCTCCACAACGGGGTCCTGCTCCGTCTCGACGTCCATCGAGGCCCGGACGGGCCGGTGGCCCAGGGCCCCGTGGTGGGCGACAGCGCGTTCATGTGGATGCGCGCCCAGGCCCCGCACCGCGACGTGATGGCCGTCGTTCACCACCCTGAGAACGCCGTCACCGGCCGCACCCGCCTGGACCCCCGCTATCCGCTCGGCGACACCGATGCCGCGTTCGGCGTCGGACTCATGGTGCCCGGCGCCCGCAGTTCGGTCGGCCACGGGCCCGACGGTGAATGGACCCTCTGGCTCGCCGACGCGGCCACCGGCTCCTGGGCCTGTCTCGACTACGTCCCCGACGCGCCCAGTTTCGAGGTCCAGCAGCACGGGCCGCGCCTGCTGTGGGGCGAAGCCGAGGCGGCCTACCGGTGGTGGGAGCAGGCGGGATCGCCGGAGCGCACCCGCTACGGGCTCATCGTCACCGCCGCCGGCCAGCAGGCATGGCTCGACGAGCCCGGCAGGCCCGTACCCGGCCCGGTGGCGCGAACGGCGCGGTAGGCGCCGCGCGGCGAGGCTTTGAGCGGGGCCGGTCGATGGGTGGCCAACTGTAACTAGAACTGGTATCAGTTCTGATGCAGTGTCAGAACGGTTGCCGGTGACGGCGGCCGTACCGGCAGGGGCCAAGCCAACCCGCGGGAGGCTCAGACATGAGCGACCTCATCGAGCACGGACAGCTCTTCATCGGCGGCGAGTTGACCGATCCGGCAGGCCGGGACGTCATCGAGGTCGTCTCGCCGCATACGGAGCAGGTCATCGGCCGGGTGCCGCACGCCTCGCGTGCGGACGTGGACAAGGCGGTCGCCGCCGCGCGCGCCTCCTTCGAGTCCGGGGTCTGGGCGAACCGCACCCTGGACGAGCGGATCGAGGTCGTCACCCGCATCAAGGACGCCATCGCCGCGCGCCACGAGGAGATCGCCCGGCTGATCTCGGCGCAGAACGGCTCCCCCTCCTCCTGGAGCGTCCTCGCGCAGGCGCTCGGCGCGATGATGGTCTGGGACTGCGCGATCACCGTCGCGCGCGACTTCCCGTACGAGGAGCGGCGGGCCGGAGTGCTCGGGCCGCTGCTGGTGCGGCGCGAGCCGGTCGGCGTGGTGGCGGCCGTGGTGCCGTGGAACGTGCCGCAGTTCGTGGCCGCCGCGAAGCTCGCCCCCGCGCTGCTCGCCGGGTGCTCGGTGGTGCTCAAGCCGTCGCCGGAGACGCCGCTCGACGCGTACGTGCTGGCCGAGATCGCCGCCGAGGCGGGGCTGCCGCACGGAGTGCTCTCCGTCCTGCCGGCCGACCGGGAGGTCAGCGAGTACCTGGTCGGCCACCCCGGCGTCGACAAGGTCTCCTTCACCGGATCCGTCGAGGCCGGGCGGCGCGTCATGGAGGTGGCCTCCCGCAACCTGACCCGCGTCACCCTCGAACTCGGCGGCAAGTCCGCCGCCGTCATCCTCCCCGACGCCGACCTGGACGCGGCCGTCGCCGGGATCGTGCCGAGCGCCTGGATGAACAACGGGCAGGCGTGCGTGGCCCAGACCCGCGTCCTCGCGCCCCGCGCCCGCTACGACGAGATAGCGGAACGGCTCGCCGCCGCCGCGGGCGCGCTCGTGGTGGGCGACCCGATGGACGCCGCCACCGAGGTCGGCCCCCTCGTCGCGCGCCGGCAGCGGCAGCGGTCCCTGGACTACATCGCCATCGGCCAGCAGGAGGGCGCCAAGCTCCTGACCGGCGGCGGACGCCCGGCGAGCCAGGAGACGGGCTGGTACGTGGAGCCGACGCTCTTCGGCGACGTCACCAACTCCATGCGCATCGCCCGCGAGGAGATCTTCGGGCCGGTCGTCTGCCTGCTGCCGTACGAGGGCGAGGAGGAGGCGGTGCGGATCGCCAACGACTCCGACTATGGGCTCTCCGGCAGCGTCTGGACCGCCGACGTCGAGCACGGCATCGACGTCGCACGCCGGGTGCGCACCGGCACGTACTGCGTGAACACCTTCAGCCTCGACATGCTCGGCCCGTTCGGCGGCTACAAGAACTCCGGCCTGGGCCGGGAGTTCGGGCCCGAGGGGTACTCGGAGTACCTGGAGCACAAGATGATCCACCTGCCCGCGGGCTACGGGGACAGCTGATGTGCGACCGCTGGCACGTCGAGGTCGACCGGGGCGTGTGCATCGGCTCGGGCATGTGCGTGAGCACCGCGCCCGAGGCGTTCCGGCTCGACGCCGCACGCCAGTCGCACCCGGTGACCGCCGAACGCGACGCCTCGGAATCCGTCCTCGCCGCGGCCGAAAGCTGTCCGGTCGAGGCCATCACCATCACGGAGCTCCCGAGTGGGGAGGCGGTATTCCCGCCCGAGGAATGAGGAATAGCGCCGGTCCGTGCTGACTCGTACCCATCCGTACGCGCTTACTCATATCTACTAGCGCGTACTAGCGGTTACTTGTGAGTTCCGCACGGCCGCTTCATGACAACCGTGACTGTCAGACCCCCCGACGGCGTGGAAATCTCGATGCAACGTCGTCGAGGGGGGTCCCGTGGACAAGCGGTACGAGGTCTTCTGCCTTGCCGACACATACTTCTACGAGACCCCGGACCGACTCTCCGCCGCGGCCCCCGGGACCGGTGGATCCGGCCCGCTCTACGAGACCGCCCAGCGCGCCGTCCCCGAAGGGTGGCGGTCCTTCCTCTCCGGGGACTGGCTCCATGTCAGCCCCGTCACCACGGACGGAAAATCCCTTCCGGGAAGACCGCGACAGGGCTGGAAGGTGCACGTCTCCGCGTGTCTGGAGAACGCCGAGAAGACCGCCGCCAAGGTGTGGGACTACTGCGTGCCCCGCGCCATTCCCTTCAAGTTCGTACCCGGCCCGCGCCCGCTCCACTTGCGGAACTCCAAGTACGCGCCGCGCGGCTCCAGCGGGAAATTCGTCACCATCTACCCGGCCGACGACCGGCAATTCCACCTCATTCTTGAGGAATTGGGCGCGCTGCTGGCCGGCGAACCCGGCCCGTACATCCTCTCCGACCTGCGCTGGAACGACGGCCCGCTGTACGTCAGATACGGCGGCTTCACGCCCCGCTACTGTCTCGACGCCACCGGCTCCCTCGTCCCGGCCATCGAGAACACGGAAGGACAGCTCATCCCGGACCGCCGGGACCCGGCCTTCCACGTCCCGGACTGGGTGACACTCCCCGCCTTCCTCGAACCGCAGCTCGCCGCCCGCAACGCCACGACCACCACCGACCTCCCGTACCGCATCGAGAAGGCCCTGCACTTCTCCAACGGCGGCGGCGTCTACGCGGGCACCTCCACCCGCACCGGCGCGAAAGTGGTGCTCAAGGAGGCCCGCCCGCACGCCGGACTCGCCGCCGACCGGGCCGACGCCGTCACCCGGCTGGAGCGCGAGAAGACCGCCCTGGAACGGCTGACCGGCCTCGGCGTCGCCCCCGAGGTGCGCGACTGGTTCACCCTCGGCGACCACCGCTTCCTGGTGATGGACCACCTCGAAGGCACCACCCTCAACTCGTTCTACGCCCGGCGCCACCCCCTGATCGGCGCCGCCCCGGACCCCGCGGCCGTCGCCGGCTACACGCGGTGGGCGCTGCGCGTCCACGGCGCGGTACGAGCGGCCGTCGCCGCCGTCCACAGCCGTGACGTGGTCTTCAACGACCTGCACATGTTCAACATCATGGTCGCGCCCGACGAGGAGTCCGTGATGCTCCTCGACTTCGAGACCGCCGCGCACGTGGACGAGAACCACCGGCAGGCCGTCGCCCACCCCGGCTTCATCGCCCCCGCCGACCGACGCGGCTTCGACGTCGACCGCTACGCGCTCGCGTGCCTGGGCCTCGCGCTGTTCCTGCCGATGACCACGCTGCTGGTCATCGACCGGGACAAGGCGGCGCACCTCGCCGACGTCGCGGCCGCGCAATTCCCGGACGTGCCAGGGGAGTTCTGGGACGAGGCGGTCCAGGAGATCGGGCGGGTCGCGGGGGAGGGTTCCGCCGCTGAGCCGGTGACGGCCGGGGAGACGACCGCGGTCACCGCCGCCCCCTCCTCAGTCCCCTCCGAGCGCTACCTGCCCGTCGCGCCCGCGGACTGGCCGCTCAGCCGCGACTCCATGGTCCGCGCCATCCTCGCCTCGGCCACCCCCGAGCGCGAGGACCGGCTCTTCCCGGGCGACATCTCCCAGTTCGAGACCGGCGGCGGCCTCGGCCTCGCGCACGGCGCGGCCGGAGTGCTCTACGCCCTCGGCGAGGTCGGCGCACCCCGTTACGAACAGGGCGAACAGTGGCTGCTGCACCAGGCCGCCGACCCGCCGCGCGGCGCGCCGCTCGGCCTCTACGACGGCCTGCTCGGCGCCGGCTACGTACTCGACCGCCTCGGCCACCCCGAGCACGCGCTGGACCTCGTCGAACGGGTCCTCACCGAGAAGTGGCAGCGGCTCTCCCCCGACCTGAACAGCGGACTCGCCGGCCTCGGCCTCACGCTCGACCACCTGGCGGCGACCACGGGCGAGAACGCCCTGCGCGCCCGCGCCCTGGAGGTCGCCGAACTGGCCGCCGCGCGGCTGGCCCGCGTCCGGGACGCCGGGAAACGCACCCGCGCCGGGCTGCTGCACGGCGCGAGCGGGGCGGCCCTGCTCTTTCTGCGGCTGTACGAGCGTACGGGCGACGCCGCCCTCCTGGACCACGCGGCCGACGCGCTGCGGCAGGACCTCGCCGCGTGCGTACGCAACGACCGCGGCACCCTGGTCGTCGACGAGGGCCGGCGCACCCTGCCCTACCTGGGCGAGGGCAGCATCGGCATCGGCGCGGTCCTCGACGACTTCGCGGCGCACCGCGCGGTGGAGGAGTTCGAGACGGCGCGGACCGCCATCCTGCCCGCCGCGAAGTCCCGCTTCTACGCGCAGCCCGGCCTCTTCCGGGGCCGCGGCGGATCGGTTCTCCACCTCAGCCGCACCACCGCGCGCGGCGTCGCCCCCGGCGACCTCGACGCCCAACTGGCCGCCCTCGCCTGGTACGCGGTCCCGTACCAGGG
>NZ_JBHVHQ010000358.1:0-8137 GCF_042800135.1 Streptomyces sp. NPDC057654
CCGCGCCCACAACCTGACATCAGCAAGGTCCCCACCCATAACCCACCAACGACCAACCTGACCACCAGTCACGGCAAAGACCGTTGCAGTACTAGGGCCTGTATTGAGTCGTGATCGTTTGCTGGTTCTGCCCTCGCTGCGAGGGCAGAACCGGTAGTCCGGTACACATGACGCGTGCGCAACTGACGGACGGCGAGTGGGGATTCATCGAGCCGTATCTGCCGGTCGGTGAGTACGGCCCGTATCCAGAGCGGCTGCGGCCACAGTTCGAGGGCGTGATCTGGAAGTTCCGCTCGGGAGCTCAGTGGCGGGAGATGCCGGAGTGCTTCGGCGCCTGGTCCACCGTGCACAACAGGTTCAGGCAGTGGCGGGACGCCGGAGTTTTCGAGGCGCTGCTGGAGGGGGTGACAGCCGAGGCGGCCGGGCGGGGCAGGGTGGACATGTCGCTGGTCAGCGTGGACTCCACGACTGTCCGTGCCCATCACGACGCGGCCGGAATGCGCCTGGAGGAGGACGTTTTGGACGCTTTGGAAAAGGCCGCCATCGAGGCGGAGGCGGCCCGGAAAAAGGGGGCGGCGCGGCGGAACAAGACGGACACGGCGACGTCGCTGATCCCGGCCGGGCCGAACGACGGCGCGTCCGGCGACGGCGCGGGCTCCGCTTGAAAGCTGCTTTGCTCGGGCGCTCGCGGGGCGGACAGACCAGCAAGATCCACCTGGCTGCCGACCGCAGGTGCCGGCCCCTGGCCCTGATCGTGACCGCAGGGCAGGCCGCGGACAGCCCGCAGTTCATCCCCGTGCTCAAGAAGGTACGGGTCCGCGGGCCCGTCGGCCGTCCCTGCACCCGCCCTGGCGCGGTCGCCGGGGACAAGGCCTACTCATCCCGCGGTAACCGCACCTACCTGCGCAAACGCCGCATTAAGGCGGTCATCCCGGAGAAGAAGGACCAGGCATCCAACCGGAAGAACAAAGGCCGCAGAGGCGGCCGGCCGGTTCACCACGACGCCGACCTCTACAAGGAACGGAACACTGTCGAGCGCCTGATCAACAAACTGAAGGCCTGGCGAGGCATCGCCACTCGATACGACAAAACGCCCGAGAGTTACCTCGCCGGCCTCCACCTGCGCGCCTCAATGATCTGGATCAAAGACCTCACCCGCACCGCCCCTTGAACACGACTCAATACAGGCCCTAGCTCGCGCTCGGGCACGCGGCATCGGGTGAGTACGGTCTGTGCGGTCTCGCCGTAGGTGCTGTGTTCCTTGACCGTGCCGGTCAACTCGACTTCGTCGCCCTTGCTGGGCACGGTGGCGGCGCTGCTGAACCAGACGTAGACGTTCCCGGCGGCGTCCTGGAATTTGACCAGCCTGCGGCGTTGGGCGTGGTAGCCGTAGTGGCGCTCCTCCAGCTCGATCACGGTCGTCACGGTGGCGGCGACGGTGATCCGTTCTCCTTTGGTGCCCTGCGGCTTTGAGTTCCGGGCGGCCTGTTCGGCGGCGGCCTTCTCCTGGTCCCGGTGCCAACCCGCTATGGCGGATCCGAGGGTGGAGAGGTGGCGAGGGGCGACGGTCTCCGCCTTTGCCAGTTGGCCGACTTTGTGACGGTAGTCGGATGTGCTGCCGTATCCCTGGATGGCCCATTCCCGAACGGCTGCGGCCGTGGCTTCTGCGCCGGGCTCGGCGTCGATGGCTGCGCGCCATTCCGGCGACGCCCGGCGGTCGAAGAAGTACGCGGAAACCGCGTCGGCGGTCGGAGAGGTGTTCTTCCACTCCTCGGCGCGGCTGTAGAAACGGCCGTCCTGGGCCACGATTGCGGCAGTCACCTGGAGCGCTTTCGCCACCGTGACCCGGAGATCGGCGGGGATTCCGCCTTCGCTGTCGCCGTCCCAATCGGAGTCTTTCAGCTTCCCGAAGCGCCACAGTGCCTCAAGCCCCTTGATCGGCAGACCGGTGTACGGCTCCACGCACGTGGTGCCCAACTGCCGGTACTCGCCGCTGTCGTGGCGGGCCAAGTAGGTCGCGGTGCGGTGGCGGGCCACCTTGCAGCCGTGGCAAAAGTTCTCGATCAGCCGCTGTCCGCGCGCCTCTGTAGCGAGCTGATCCGGGAGCCCTGGGAAGACGCTGAGAAGCGTCTCCCCCTCCTCGTCGTGGTCCAGACGGGCCACGACCGTCCAGCCGCTGCGACGCGGTACCTCGCCGAAGATCGTCACGGTGACCATGTGGCGCTTGCCGACAACGCGGCCGTCGTACGGGTCGGTGTAGTCCGTGAGGAACGGGGCGGAGAAATCGAGTTTGTAGGCGGTGAGTCCGTGGACGGCGGCGCGGGTGTTGGTGGACTCGACAAGTTGCCGGACGTGGCTGGCGGCCGTGGCCGGGACGTCGAAACGCATAGCTGCGCTGTTCATCGGGGGTGCTCCTGCTGGTGAGAGGTGATGAGCGCCCGGCCGGGCGGGTTGCCCTCCGCGTTCGGCCGGACCGATGTGGGCCGCGTAGGGCCCGGTGGCTGGATGGGGCGTTGCCCTCCCCCTCCAACACTCTTAATTAAACCACGTTTTTAGCTGTGGGACGCACACCGCGGCCGGGGATGTCCAGTGCCGCGCGATCGCGGAGAAACGCGGCGAACAGGGCGGCGGTGTAGCTGTCGGCGGTGCCGTAGGTGCGGCGGCAGTCAAGGGCTCCGATGCGCTCGCCCCGATGGCGGACGGGGAACGGCTGGCCGGGGGCGGGGATGACGAGTGCGTACAGGCCGCGCCGGGTGTCCACTCGCAGTACGACGGCGGCGGCCTCGTGGTCGTAGGCGGCGGGGATGATGCCGAACTCTGTCAGTTCGGCCGCGATCGCGCGGGCCTGCATGATGTCGGCGGTGGTGGCGGGTCCGGGCTCGGTGGGCGCGGGGACGCAACCGCAACCGTGGTCGTCGGTCTCGGACGGGGCTGTACGGATCACTGTGAGGCTCCTGGTGTGGCCGGGGCGGGCAGCGGCGCTCCCGCCCCGGCGTCGTGCGGCTGGGGGTCTTAGGCGGCGGCTTCGGGGTCGGCGGGCGACTCGTCGGCGGGTACCTGGGCGGTGTCGGCAGGCTCGTCGCTGGCTGCCGTGATCGCGGCGCGCTTCTTCTTGTTCGGGTCGTACGGCTCGTCATCCTTGACGGCCTGTTCGATGGGGGTGAGCTGGTACCCGAGTGCTTCGAGGATCGCGAACCACTGTGCGGTGGGCCTGCGGATTTCCCGGCACATCTGATCATCGGTGCGCCATGCGACGCGTGTTGTGGACTTCTCGCGTACGGCGGCGACGGCGGCGAACTGAAGTTGGGGGGCTCGGCGGGGGTCCTTGGCGACGTGCTCGGGGAAGTCCCTGCGGTGTTTCGCCTTGTCTCCGGTGAGGCCGAGCAAGGTTGCGAGGATGTCGGTCGTGGGCTCCTTGTTCAGGTCATCGCAGATGCCCCACGTACCGCCTAGCAAGGCGGTGTTGACGTGGCCGATGAGGGCGTTGGTGGTGTCCTTGGGGAGGTTGCGGCGCTTGGTCATGTCCGCGATCCACTGGTGACGCCTGGTCACGGCGGCGTCCCATTCGAGGTTCCCTTTTTTGACGGCGGCGCGGGCGGCCTTCTCCGCTTCCTTTCCGGCGGTGTTCGTGCCGCTGTTGCCTGTCGGGCTGCCGGGCTCGGCGTGGCCGTACAGAACGGGTGAGGTGCAGTACGGCTTCAGCTGCTCGTCGTCGCCCCCCTCCAAGACCCAGACCAGTCCCTTGCACCCTGCGTGTTCCTCGGCGCTGATGCGCTTGCCGTCCGGGGTCTTGAGCCGCCATACCGGGGTTGCCCGCTCGGACAGTTCCGTCATGTCCCGGACCTTCTGACCGGACTTCTCCAGCTCGGCCCGGTGGGCTTCGGCTTTCGCGCGCTTGTCGCGCTTGGTCCGCTCGATCGCGATCGTCCAGTCCACATCGGCGGCGGCGTCATCGTCCTCGGCGGCCTCTTCAGCGGCCTCGGTGATCGCGGCAAGCGCTTCGGGGTCGTCGGCGAACTCGGAGAGTGCGGCCATCTGGTCGAACGTCCACGCGTAGGCGGCGCTGGCGACGGCATCGTTCAGGGCCTTGTCGCTCCTGACCTTTACGAGGGCCTTGACATCCTTCTGCCGGACACCGGCCGCCTTGGCGATACGGCCCACCTGTGCGCCCGCCTCGGCCGCGCTGAACATCGCAGCAGTCATCTCCGTGCGGCTGAGCGACTTGCGGTGCTGGGCGGTCGTGATCATGTCGAGGAACTGCCCGGCCTCGTCCCGGCCGTCGTCCTCCCACTCGTACGGGAGGTGGGTCAGACCGGCTTCCTGCGCCCCGAAGAACCTCCGGTTGCCGTCGTTGACCTGGATGATTCCCCCGGCCAACCGCTGGACCTTGACCGGGATTCGGCATCCTTCGGCGCGCAGCGACTCCACGAATGGCGCGTTGATGTCGAGATCCTCGCGGGCGTTCTTCGGGTGCGGGGTCAGCGCGTCGAGCCGGATGACCGGGCGGTCCGTGAACGGTACGGCCTCCAGCCCTGCGGCGACGGCGGCGGCAAGCCGCTGGAACCCGTCGATCACCTGGGGCACATCGCCGTGCGTCCGCACGATGTACAGCGGCTCTTGTACGCCGTTGGCGGTGATGTCGGCGAGTAGGTCGGCGGGGGCCTCGACGTCGCGGACGTTGCCGGGATGCGCGGTGAGTTCGGCTACGGCAAGGGTCTTCCACTGGGCGGGGGCCTGGACGTCGGCCGGGGCCATGGTGTCGCTCATCGTGTTCGTCTTCCCTGGTGAGAGTTCCGCCGGGCCGATCGGCCCGGGGGCGTGCCGGTTGAGGGGTTGCCCTCCCTCTTCCGGCACGTTGAGCACTGCGTGGTTCTCCGGTGTTGATGGCCGGTCCGGGGGCGGCGGGCTGCCGCCCCCGGGCCGGTGGTCGGTCAGGACGCGAGCGCCCCGGCGGTGGTACCGCCGATGCGGGTACCGCCGATGTCCGCACGGTTTCCTGCGGCTGCGCCCTCGCCGTAGCCGCTGCCGGTGTACGTGCCGCGCGTCTTCTGGACGCGTCCGTGTTCGCGCCGGAAGGCGGCTCGCACCTGCGTGTCACGGTCGGCCAGCACAAGGGCACCACCGCGACCGGTGGCCGACGTCTCTGCCTCGGCGGCGGTCCGGGCGGCCTTCTCGATCTCTCGGAGTCGCGCTATGACGCGCTCGATGAATCCGAGCTGCCAAGAGTTGCGCCACGCGCGGGCGCTGCGGACGTCGTAGGGGACGGGCTGTGCGGCCAGACCTCCGAACATCTGGAGTACGAGCGAGGCGTACAGGACCTCGGCGCGCTGGATGTCGGACTCATACCCGAAGACGTGCAGCACGCGGGTGCCCCCTTCACGTCGCTCGCGGAGGTAGATGGCCTTGCATCCGAGAGCCTCGGCGACGAGATACATGAGGCGCATGCGGGACATGGACCACGGGTTGGGGAGCTTCACGTATCGGCTGGTGATGGCGTCTTCCGACGGCTGCCCGTCGTTCAGCAGGGCCTGTTCGACACCGTACTTGGCCATCATCTCGAACGCCCGCTTGCGGGCAAGCTCGGCTTCCGCCTCGGTGGTCGCGGGGTCTTCGGCCTTGGCCAGCAGGGCTCGGATGGTGTCCAGCTTGGGGTGCTTCTTCTCGGTGCTCATAGCGCTGCTCCTGGTGAGAGGTGTTGCCGGGCCGGTCGCCCCGGCGGGGTGTCGGTCGGGGGTTGCCCTCCCCTTCCGGCGTGACTAATTAAACCATGTTTTTAGCTCAGGACCAAATCCTGACCTGGGGTTTTCCTCGTACGGTTCGACGGTCCGGCCTGGGTTTGGGCCTCGGCCCACGACGGGCCTACGGCGGGGTTCCCTCCTCGGTCGGACGGCGCTGCCGTGCGTGCCGTGGTGCAGGGGCGTGCAGTGGAGCGCCCGGAAGCCGGAGCTTTCTGAGGTACGAGGAAAGTTCCGGACCCGGACGTACGACTGTGCGCCCCTGCGGCGCGGTGCGCTTTGCTGGGTCGGCCGATCGAGGAGGGAACCCCGCCGTCCTCCACCTCGACCACGACGGCGCGGCGGCCGAACGACTCGCCCCTCCCCCTCCGAGGAGGACCCGCCGGAGGCATTAACGCTCTGACGCCGGCGTGCTCACTCAGGTTCGAGAACTTCCCAGGCCCGTGCCTACGGTGCGCGCCATGAGCAGGTATTTCGAGCAGCAGCGTGAAGAGATCGAGGAAGCGGTCCAGCGCCTGGTGGGCGAGATGGACGACATCGTGCACCACCAGGTCGCCGACGGCCGTTGGCACCCGTCGTGCAAGGAGATCGAAGACCTAACGGACGACGAGCTGAAGGAAGAGGCCGGCCACCTGGCCAGGTGCCTGATGAAGACGGCCGACAAGGTGCTTGCGGCGACCGCAGCGGGCCCGCAGGGCTTCGAAGGAGGAGACCGATGACCACCTCGACGGCCAAGGTCAGCGCTGCTGAGCTGCGGCGCCGCGTGCGGGAGGTCGCGGCTCTCCAGGCGAAGACGCGTGAGCTGGCGGCGGGGAACGTCCTGGCGGCGCGGGAGGCGGCGGTGAAGGCGGCCCTCGCGAAGGAGGAGGCGGACGTCGCGGCGCGCGAGGCGGCGGCCGCAGCCCTGCGGCTGTTCGGCAACGACGCCGAGTTGGTCGCCGAGCTGCTCGGTGTGCCGGCGGAGGAGCTGGAGCGGGAGGCGAAGCCTGTTACCGCTGCGCGGGCCAAGGAGGTCATCGAGTCGCTGCGCGCTCGGGCACAGCGGCCTCGCACTCGTCGCTCGCGTACGGCCCGCGCCTCGTCGATGCCGTCGGCGGCTCCAACGGCCACCGTCCAAGACGTGGCCGACGAGCCGGGCGGCGGCCAGGCTGATGCCCCTTGAGGACGACCGCGTGCCCGGCCTGTTCCCGCGTTCCGCGGTGGGCCGGTCCGGGCCCGCGCCGGCCGAGGAGCTGCCCGAGCAGATCGCGCTAGTCGGGGAGCCATCGCCCGTGCGTATCCCGGCAGTGGAGTGGGCGGTCTGGCTGGCCGACGAGGCGGTACGGTCCCGCTACTGGGCCAAGGTCCACCGCACGTCTACGGCGTCGGGCTGCTGGTTCTTCTTCTGCGGCATCTCCAGTACGGGCCACGCGAGTTTCCGGGCGGCGTCACTGCCCGGCCGGACCCGTCGCGGCACGGTGCCGGGTCATTTGTACGGCTACCAGCTCGCGCACGGGGTGATCCCGCGCCTCGGCTGGGACCAGGAGAGCCCGACCGTCTGCCACACCTGTGACAACCACTCGTGCCAGCAGCCGGAGCACCTTCGTCTCGGGACGCCGAAGCAGAACCGGACGGAATGGCTGGCCCGGCGCCGGGACCCGGGCAGCCCGCTGGCTGACCTGCGCGGTCCGGCCGGCCGTTCGCGGGCGATTGGCGCCGCGATACGAGCCGGGCGCGCTGGCGGCGAGTCCGAGGCGGAGATCGCGCTCCGGGTTCAGACCGTGATCACCGCAGGGCGTCCCCTGAGCCTCTGGTGACCGCACACCACAAACCAACGATCCCCCTCCCTCGAACCGGAAAGGATCAATAGGGATGAGCGACGACTACCCCTTCTACGAGCCCTTCGGACCGGACTACGTGCGCCCGTCGCCGGCCAACTGCCCGCACTGTCCATGCCACACCCTCCGCGTCTGTGAGGGTTTCCAGTGGCACCGCGCCGAACGGCCGGTCTACAGCGACGGCAGCGCGTACGACGAGCCGTGCCCCTGCGAGAAGGCCGCGGCCCGGCCGGAGGACCGCACCGTGCTGATCGAGCTGGACGGCATCCCAATCGGCGGAAGGTAGCCGGGTCCCGCTTGTTCCCTTCAGGGTCTGTGAACAGCAGCGCATCTTTAGCGAGACGCTTGGCGCGGCTCCGAAGTGTCTGGTCAACCTCATGAAGGGCCCTCGCATGCGCGGGGACCACTCGTACCCTTGGGGGGGAGCGTCTGCGCGAGCCGGGAAGAGCCCCACGGGGGGGCGGGGATCAATCCATACTCTCCTGTTTGCGGCTAGAGATCTTTAATGGTGGGGGTTCTGGTCCTGCTGACGGTTGGGCCCATGTGCGCTATGCCGGAGGTATGCGGTATCCCGATGGTGGTGGG
>NZ_JBHVHQ010000359.1:0-8129 GCF_042800135.1 Streptomyces sp. NPDC057654
TGTCCCTGCTGCCCATGGCCGACGGCATCTCCCTCGCCCGCAAGCTCTGACAAGCCCGGACGAGCCGGATAGGACCAGGCAAAACCAGACGAGCCCTGAACGGGGCCCGGCCCGTACGAGCGTCGACGGCGTACGGGCCGGGGTCCCAGGTCACACGAAGAGCGCCGGCGCCTCCAGCCGCAGGGTGGTGGGCGCCGGACGGGCCTCGGGCACCAGGTGCAGCCGCTGTAGTCCCTCGCCTTCGGGTCCGGTTCCCGCCCCGGCTTCGTCGGTCAGGGCGGCGGCGCAGGAGCAGGGCTGGTCGTCGAAGCCGGCGAAGCGGTAGGCGATCTCCATCATCCGGTTCCGCTCGGTGGCCCGGAAGTCGGCGACCAGGTGCGCTCCGGCCCCGGCCGCCGCGTCGGCCAGCCAGTTCAGGAGCGTCGCCCCGGCTCCGTACGAGACGACGCGGCACGAGGTGGCGAGCAGCTTGAGGTGCCACATCTCCGGGTGCCGCTCCAGCAGGAGCACGCCGACCGCGCCGTGCGGGCCGAACCGGTCGGTGAGGGTGACGACGAGCACCTCGTGGCGCGGGTCGGCGAGCAGGCTCCGCAGCCGGGCGTCCGAGTAGTGCACGCCGGTGGCGTTCATCTGGCTGGTGCGCAGGGTGAGTTCCTCGACCCGCGACAGTTCCTCGCCCGTGGCCCGGCCGACGCGCATCACCATGTCGAGGGTGCGCAGGAACTCCTCGTCGGGGCCGGTCGCCTCGGCGCGCTCCGCCTCCCGGCGGAACCCCGCCTGGTACATCGCCCGGCGCCGCCGCGAGTCCACGGTGCTCGTCGCGGGCGTGAACTCGGGCAGGCCCGGCAGGTCGGGCGCCTGCTCGGCCGGGTAGCCGCGGACCTCGGGCAGATGAAAGGCGACCTCGGCGCGCTCGGCGGGCTGGTCGTCGATGAAGGCGACGGCGGAGTGCGCGAAGTTCAGCCGGTCCGCGATGCGGCGCACCGCCTCCGACTTGGCGCCCCAGCCGATCTCCGGCAGCACGAAGTACTCGGCGATGCCGAGGGCCTCCAGCCGGGCCCAGGCGTGGTCGTGGTCGTTCTTGCTGGACACGGACTGGAGGATGCCGCGGGAGTCCAGCTCGATGACGGCCTTGCGCACCTCGTCGGCCAGCGCCACCTGCCCGTCCTCCAGCAGGGTGCCCTGCCAGAGGGTGTTGTCCAGGTCCCAGACCAGGCATTTGACGGTCGCGGGCCGGTCTTCGCCGGCGGTGTCGCTCATGGGCTCCCCCTGCGGTTCTCGGATGTTGGGCGCGCTCACCGCGGCCTCCCCGACGCGGATGCGGATACGGACTGCGCGGGTGCGGCGGGTACGGGCCCGTCCGGTGCTCGTACAGCCGATGCCGGTACAGCCGACGCCGGTACGGCCGGTGCCGTGCGGTCCCGCGCGGCGACGGTGTGGTCGGCCAGCAGCACCTGGCACAGTTCAGTACTGCCCTCGATGATCTCCATCAGCTTCGCGTCCCGATAGGCGCGGGCCACCGGATGGCCGTCCCGCGAACCGGCCGAGGCCAGCACCTGCACGGCCGACGAGGCCCCGGCGGCGGCCTGGGCGGAGCTGACGCGCTTGGCGAGGACGGTGGCCACCACCTGGTCCGGGGACCCCTCGTCCCAGCAGCGGCTGGCGTGCTCGCAGACCCTGGTGGCCACCTGTTCCGCCGTATACAACTCGGCGAGGTGCCGGGCGACCAGCTGGTGCTGGGCTATCGGCTTGCCGAACTGCTCGCGGACCGCGGCGTGCCCGGTCGCTGCCGCGAGGCAGCCGCGCAGGATACCCACGCACCCCCAGGCCACGGACATCCGCCCGTACGCCAGGGCGGTGGTCACCAGGAGGGGCAGCGGCAGCCCGTACCCGCCGAGCACGCTTTCGGCGGGCAGCCGGACCGCGTCGAGCGCGATGTCGGCGTGGCCGGCCGCGCGGCAGCCGAGCGGGTCGGCGATCCGCCGCACCTCGACGCCGGGCGTGTCGGCGGGTACGAGCACGGCGGCGGCTCCACCGGTCCCATCGGCGCCGTCCACCCCTTCGGCGCCGTCGACGTACCGGCCGAATATCACCAGCACGTCCGCGTAGGAGGCGGCGGTCACCCATTTCTTGCGGCCGTCGACGACGACCGCGTCGCCGTCGCGGCGGATGACGGTGGTCATCGCCGCGAGGTCGCTGCCCGCGTCCGGTTCGCTGAACCCGACCGCCGCGAGCCGGCCGCCGGTCAGCCCGGGGAGCCAGTCGGCCTGCTGCCGCGGCGTGCCGAAGCGCTGGACGGTCCAGGCGGCCATGCCCTGTGAGGTCATCACGCTCCGCAGGGAGCTGCACAGGCTCCCCACGTGGGCGGTGTACTCGCCGCTGAGCCGGCTGCTCAGCCCCCATCCGCCGTACTCGGCGGGCACTTCGGCGCACAGCCGGCCGGCCGCGCCGAGTTCCCGGAGCAGGTCGACGGGGAGCAGACCCGAGCGGTCCCACTCGCCGGCCCGGTCGCCGACCGCCTCGGTGACCTGGGCCGCCGCCTCGGCGACCACGTCACCCATCGAGGCCACCGTCCCGCGGCTCCTTCAGGCGGCAGACCAGCGCCGCCATCACGCGCGCGGTACGGAAGTTGTCCATCCGGAGGTCGGCCCCGCGGATCGCCACCCCGTAGGTCTTCTCCAGGTGCACGACCAGTTGCATCGCGAAGAGGGAGGAGAGGCCGCCCGTCCTGAACAGGTCGGTGTCGGACTGCCATGGCGTGCCGGTATGTCCCTGGAGGAAGTCGAGCAGTTCCTTCTCCACGGCCTCCGGCGCGCCCGTACCGGAGCCGGTGCCCGCGGCCTCGCTCGTCTGGTTGGTCATCGGTTCTCCTCCATGGTGTTAGTGGGGTAAGCGGTGCAAGTGATGTATGCGTCGCGGGTCGCGGTGGCAGTCGCGGCGGCGGTCGCGACGGTCATGGGTACGTGTAGAAGCCCTGCCCCGACTTGCGGCCGTGGCGGCCCTCCACGACGAGCTTCAGCAGCAGGTCGCAGGGGCGGCAGCCGTCGTCCCCGGTGCGTTCGTACAGGACCTTCAGCGAGTCAACGAGGTTGTCGATGCCGATGAGGTCGGCGGTGCGGAGGGGGCCGGTGGGGTGTCCCAGGCAGCCCTGCATCAGCGCGTCGACGGCTTCGGCGGTGGCGGTGCCCTCCTGCACGACGCGAGCCGCGTCATTGATCATCGGATGCAGGACCCTGCTGGTCACGAAGCCGGGGGCGTCCTTGACCACGACGCCGTCGCGGCGCACCGCGGCGAGCAGCGAGGTCACGGCGGCCATCGCCGCGTCACCGGTCCGGGGGCCGCGGATGACCTCGGCCGTCTTGATCAGGTAGGGCGGGTTCATGAAGTGCGTGCCGACGAGCTCCGCCGGGCGGTCGACGGCGTCGGCGAGCTCGTCGATCGGGATGGACGAGGTGTTGGTGATCAGCAGCGTGCCGGGGCGTACCCTGGCCGAGATCTCGGCGAGGACCTTGGCCTTGAGGTCGGCGCTCTCGGTGATCGCCTCGATGACGGCGGTGGCCCGGCCGGCGGCGTCGGGCGTGGCGGCGGTGGTCAGTTCGCCCGGCTCGGTGTCCGGCGGCAGGGCGCTCATCAGCTGCGCCAGCCGCAGTTCGTCGCCGATCTTCTCCGGAGCCCGGTCGAGCCGGTCGCGGTCGGTGTCGACGAGGTGGACGGGCAGCCCGTGGCCGAGGGCCAGCGCGGTGATGCCGACCCCCATCACCCCGGCCCCCAGTACGGTCAGCGCATGGGCCGGCGCATTGCGGCTCTCCTCGTGCGGCGTGGTGGTCACGCGTCCCTCCTCGGCGGGTGGTTGGTGCGGGTGACCGGGGCGTCGCCCGCGATCGTCGGAACGACGGTGCTGAGCCAGTCGGCGACGGCCTCGCCGGTGGTCGCGATGTGCTGTTCCATGATTGAGAAGTGGTCACCGGGTACGTCCACGACCGTGTGCGCGGACGGCCAGGAGGAGCGCCAGTCCCCGGCGTCCGGGGACGGTTCGCCGAGCGGGGTGGAGGCGCGTACGAGCAGGACGGGCGCTTCGACGGCCGGGGGCCGCCAGTCGTCGAGGATGCGGAAGTAGCCGCCCATCGCGGTGAGCCGGGTGCCGTCCATCGGGGCCGCCCGGTCCTCGCGCGCGAACATCCCGCCCAGCAGGACGTCGTTGAACTGCGTGATGCCCGCGTTGTCGGACAGATAGGTGTCGAGCAGCACCACGGCGGCGGGCCCCGCGCCGAGCCGTTCCAGCGCCGCGGCGGCACCGTGCGCGAGGGTGCCGCCGGAGGACGAACCGACGAGCACCAATGCACTGTCCGGATACTGTTGACGGATAGTCAGCGCCTGGAAGTCCAGCAGCGCGGTCATGTCCGCGGGCAGCGCCTCGCCCGGTACGAAGCCGGGGGCGTCCAGCGCGCTGACGCCGAACCGGTCCCCCAGCCGGGAGGCGAAGCGCGCGTACTGGTGCGCGCCGCCCAGGGCGACGACCGAGCCGAAGCAGACGACGACGGGGGCGTCCGCGCGCTCGCGCAGGCGCAGCAGCTGGGGGCAGGCCCCGGAGGCGAGGAAGTCGGCCGCGCTGTCGAACCGGGGCCGCAGGGCGGAGGCGTGTTTCAGCAGCGCGAGGCCCTCGTCGGTCTTTCCCAGTTCGCACGCCTGCCGGAACAGCAGGCTCACCGGGTCGGCGTCCGGCTCCGGCCCGGCGTCCCGCGTCGGCGCGTCGGAGGCCCGTACCGCCGATACCGCGACGGCACCCGCCTTCGATTCGGCTTCGACGGCGGCTTCGGATGAGGCGGTGAGCGCCGCTCCGAGCAGCGCCGCCAGCTTGACGGGCGTGCCGCTGTCGAGCACCGCCGAGGGGCGCAGTCGCAGCCCGGTGGCCTCGCCCAGCCGGTTGCGGAGTTCGACGGCGGTCAGCGAGTCGAACCCGAGCGAGAGGAAGGCGACCGTCTCCGGCACGGCCTCGGCGTCCGCGTGGCCGAGGACGCCGGCCGCGAGGGTGCGTACGACGTCGAGCAGGACGCGCTCGCGCTCCTCGGCCCCGGCCCCGGCGAGCCGCGCGCGGACCGAGTAGGCGGCGGCTTTACGGGGCCGGGCCCGTACCAGCGAGCGCAGCAGCGGCGGCGGGCCGTCGCGGTACGCGGCGAGGTCCAGGTGCACCGGCACGGCCAGCGCGTCACCGGCGCTCAAGGCCGCGTCGAAGAGCGCCATGCCGTCCTCGTCGGACAGCGCGTGGACTCCGCCGCGCGCCATCCGGTGCAGGTCGGCCCCGGCCAGTTCGGCCGTCAGCCCGCTCTGCCGCTCCCACAGCCCCCAGGCCAGGGAGACGCCCGGCAGCCCTTGCCGCCGCCGCGCCGCCATCAGCGCGTCGAGCGTGGCGTTGGCGGCCGAGTACGCGGACTGGCCGGGGCTGCCCAGGACGCCCGCGGCGGACGAGAACACGGCGAACGCCGACAGTTCGCACCCGAGCGTCAGCTCGTGCAGGTGGTGGACGGCGTCGGTCTTGGGCCGCAGTACGGCACGCAGCCGGTCCGGTGTCAGGGCCTCCAGAAGTCCGTCGTCGAGGGCTCCGGCGGTGTGCACGACCGCGCGCAGCGGGTGGTCGCCGGGGATCGCCGCCAACGCGTCGGCTACTTGTTGACGGTTCGACACATCACATGCCAGCGACGTCATTTCGGCACCTTGCCCGGCCAGTTCGGCGGCGAGCGACGCCAGGCCGGGGCCTTCCGGGCCGCGTCGGCTGAGTACGAGCAGTCGGCGCACTCCGTGCTCGGTGACGAGGTGGCGGGCCAGCACGCCCGCGAGGGCGCCGCCGCCGCTGAGCAGCACGGTCCCGTCGGGCCCGAAGGGGGCCGCGGCCGATACAGCGTCCTGGCGGGCCAGCCGGGGCGCGAGGAGCCGCCCTTCGCGGATCGCCGTCTGCGGTTCCCCGGCCGCGAGCACGGTGGTCAGCAGGGCGGTGGTTCCCTGCGGTCCGTCTGTGTCGAGCAGCAGGAACCGTCCGGGGTGTTCGAGCTGGGCGGACCGCAGCAGCCCCCAGACGGCGGCGGCGCCGACGTCCACCGGCTCCTCCCCCGTGTCGGCCGCTCCTCGGGTGAGCACCACGAGGGGCGTGTCCGCGAAGCGGTCGTCGGCCAGCCAGCTCTGGACCTGGGCGAGCGCGTCGGCCGCCGCCGCATGCGCCGCTTCCGGGTCCGTCACAGCGGCGGCGTGGGCATCGGCGTGGGACGGGCAGAGCAGCAGGACCGCATCCGGCACGGCGGCCCCGCTCTCCCCCGTATCCGTATCCGTGTCCGTGAGCAGCGGCTCGGTGGCGAACTCCGGCGGGAGCAGCCGTTCGTCACGCGGGCCGAGAAGCCCCCAACGGGCAGGCGACGGCGCCGCATCAGGGGCCGTGACCGGCGTCCAGTCGAGGCGGAACAACGAATCGGTGGGCGTACGCAGCGCGGCGGCCGAGGCGGCGCGCAGGGTCAGCGAACCGACCGTGGCGACCGTGCGCCCGGCCGGGTCGGTGATCCGTACGGTCACGGCGTCCGGCCCGTCGGGGCGGAGCGTCACACGCAGTACCGGTTCGGCGGATGGTTCGATCGCCGCCTGACTCCACGAGAACGGCAACGGCACGCCGTCAGACGCCTGTTGACCATCCGTCGGCCGGAGCCCGGTCGTCTGGAGGGCGGCGTCGAGCAGCGCCGGGTGCACGCCGAAGCCGCCGCTCCCGGCGCCCGTCAGCGGATCGGGCAGCGCGACCTCGGCGTGGATCTCGTCGCCGTCGCGCCAGGCGGCGCGCAGGCCGCGGAACGCCGGTCCGTACTCGATGCCCTGAGCCTCCAACAGCTCGTACAGATCGTCCACGTCCACCGAAGTCGCCCCGGACGGCGGCCATTCGGACCGTACGGGCGCGGCCTGCGGCGCCTGTGCGCCGAGAGTGCCGTCCGCGTGGCGGGTCCAGGGCTGGTCGGCCGCGGCGTCTTCGGGGCGGGAGTGGAGGGTCACCGGGCGGCGGCCGTCCGCGTCCTCGGGGCCGACCAGCAGCCTCAGTTGTACGGCCCGGTCGGACGCCGGGTCGTTCGGCAGCAGCAGCGGCGCGGCGAGGGTCAGCTCCTCGACCGCGGCGCTGCCGAGCTGCCGCCCGGCGTGCGCGGCCATTTCCAGGTAGGCGACGCCGGGCAGCAGGACCGTACCGGCCACGGCGTGGTCGGCGAGCCAGGGGTGGGCGGCGAGGGAGAGCCGGCCGGTGAAGAGGGTGCCCGCTTCGTCCGGGAGGGCGACGGCCGCGCCGAGCAGCGGGTGCCCGCCGTCGGCCTGGCCCGCCGTCGAGGGGTCGCCGCCGGCGGGGGCCGCGTCGAGCCAGTAGTGGCGGCGCTGGAAGGCGTACGTGGGGAGGTCGGCGCGGCCCGCCCCGGCCCCGTCGAACAGCGGCTCCCAGGCCACCGGCAGGCCGTTCGCCTGTGCCGCGCCCAGGGAGAGCAGCATGCGGCGCGGGCCGCCCTCGGAGCGGCGCAGGGTGTCGAGCACGAGGGCGTCCCGCACGCCGGAGTCGGCGGCGGTGTCCTCGATGCCGAAGGTCAGCGTGGGGTGCGGGCTGATCTCCAGGAAGGTCCGGTGCCCGGCGTCGAGCAGTGCCCGCACACCGTCCTGGAAGCGGACGGTGTGCCGCAGGTTGCGGTACCAGTAGTCGGGGCCGAAGGCGTCGGGTCCCGGCGGGGCCGCGTCGACGGTGGAGATCATCGGGACGGCGGCGGGCCGGGGCGCGATGCCGGTCAGGGACGTGCGCAGCATGTCCTGTATGGCTTCGACGTCGCCGCAGTGGGAGGCGTGGCCTACGGGCATCCGCCAGGCCATCGCGCCCTCGGCCGCGAGGTCGTCGACGAGCGCGCCGACGGCGTCCTCGGAACCGGCCACCGTCACGACGCGCGGGCCGTTGACGGCCGCGACGGACACGCCCAGTTGACGCCGCGTCAGAAATTCGGCGACCTCTTCCGGCGACATCATCACGGTGGCCATCGCCCCGCCCGGCAGGGTGCCGAGCGCCTTGCTGCGCTCCACGGCGACGCGGGCCGCGTCGTCAAGGGACAGCGCGCCCGCCACGCAGGCGGCGG
>NZ_JBHVHQ010000360.1:0-8126 GCF_042800135.1 Streptomyces sp. NPDC057654
GGTGGGTGCGAATTCGCGCCCACCATGCCGCCGTATCGCCGACCAGTCGATCCAGCTACTTCAACAGCTCGATCTGGGCGAGCGTCGCCTTCTCCGTCGGCACCAGCCGGTAATGCGTGTACGAGCCGGGGGCCCGGACCGCGAATGTGCGCGTCTGCCGGTCCCACGGGAACGATTCATGCGCGCGCCGGTCCAACTGCCGCCACTTCCTTCCGTCGTTGGAACCCTGGAGCGCCCAGCCGGACGGCGCCGCGTCGTGCGCCGCGGAGGTCAGCGTGTACTGCACCGCCCGCGTCGCGCGCCCCGGCCGCACCTCGGCCGCGGTGAACGTCGCGTCCGTGGCCGAGGTGTTGTCGACCAGGTGTGAGCCGTCGCCGCCGCCGGTGAGCACGACCTCCGTCTTCGGGGTGGTCGCGTCCTCCATCGGCGTCGGCGGCTTGTCGCCCTTGGTGATGGACGTGGGCCCGGCGTCCTTGCCGCTGCCCCAGGACGAGGGCCGGTCGCCCATCGCGAACTCCAGCGTCCCGCCGCGCGCGAGCAGCGAGTGGGGGAGCGCGGTGGAGTTCCAGCGCTTGCCATCGACCTTCAGCCCCTGGACGTAGACATTCCGGGCGCTGTTGTGCGGGGCCTTCACGACGAGGTCCCGGCCGTTCTCCAGGTGCACGGTGGCCTTGGTGAAGAGCGGGGACCCCACCGCGTACTCGGGGCTGCCCATCACCAGCGGATAGAAGCCGAGCGAGCTGAAGACGTACCAGGCCGACATCTCGCCGTTGTCCTCGTCGCCCGGATAGCCCTGGCCGATCTCGCTGCCGAGGTACAGCCGGGAGGTCGCCTCGCGCACCTTGGCCTGGGTCTTCCACGGCTGGCCTGCCGCGTCGTACATGTAGGCGATGTGGTGCGAGGGCTGGTTGCTGTGCCCGTACATGCCCATGCGCACGTCACGCGCCTCGGTCATCTCGTGGATGATGCCGTTGTAGGAGCCCGCGAAGTCCGGGGAGGCGGTCTCCGGCGTCGAGAAGAACGTGTCGAGCTTCTTCGCCAGACCATCCCGGCCGCCGTAGAGGTTCGCCAGGCCCTTGGTGTCCTGCGGCGCGGTGAAGGCGAAGTTCCAGCCGTTGGTCTCGGTGTAGTCGTGGCCCCAGACGCGCGGGTCGTACGTGTCCGGGGAGAGCCGCCAGTTGCCGTCTCCGTCCTTGCCCTGGAAGAAACCGATCTTCGGATCGAAGAGCTTGACGTAGTTCTGCGCGCGGTTGAGGAAGTACGCGGACTCCTCCTTGTACCGGGCCTTGTGGGTCTTGGCGTAGAGCGCCCGGCCCATCTTCGCGAGCCCGAAGTCGTTGAGATAGCCCTCCAGCGCCCAGGACATGCCCTCGCCGGTCTTGGTGCTCGTATAACCGAGGAAGACCGAGGTGTCCATGCCCTTGCGGCCGACCCCCTTGTTCGGCGGGGCGACCGTCGCGTTCTTCAGCGCGGCCTCGTACGCGGCCTCGGCGTCGAAACGCACGCCCTTCTGGTACGCGTCGGCGAAGGCCACGTCCGAGCTGGTGCCGGTCATCAGGTCGGCGTAGCCGGGGGAGGACCAGCGGGAGATCCAGCCGCCGTCCTTGTACTGCTGTACGAAGCCGTCGACCATCTGGCCCGCGCGCTTCGGGGTCAGCAGGGAATAGGCGGGCCAGGTGGTGCGATAGGTGTCCCAGAAGCCGTTGTTGACGTACACCTGGCCGTTCACGATCTTCGCGCCGGTGTGCGTCGGGGTGTTCTCGCCCGTCGGCTTCGAGAAGGCGCTGGCGTACTGGTACCGGGGGCGGTGCGCCGAACCGGCGTTCTCGGAGGCCGAGTTGGGATACAGGTACAGCCGGTAGAGGTTGGAGTAGAGCGTGGTGAGCTGGTCGTGGGAGGCGCCCTCGACCTCGATGCGGCCGAGGATGGAGTCCCACGCGGCGCGGGCCTTGCCGGTGACCGAGGAGAAGGAGGCCGAGGCCGGGATCTCCTGCTGGAGGTTGGCCTTGGCCTGGTCCACGCCGATCAGCGAGGTGGCGATGCGCAGTGTGACGGTGCGGTCCTTGCCGGGCTTGAAGCGCATATAGCCGGTGACGTCGTCGCCCCCGCCGCCCTTCAGCTTTCCGCCCGCGGTCACCGGGGCGTCGAAGACGCCGTACACGAAGAGCCGCCCGGCGCCCGTGGACAGGCCGCTCTTGACGTCCGAGTAGCCGGTGATCACGCCGTGCTCGGGGTCGAGGGACAGCCCGCCCTCGTTCTTGACGTTGTCGAGGATGACGCTCGCGTCGTCGCCGGGGAAGGTGAAGCGCATCATCGCGGCGTGGTCGCTGGGCGCGATCTCGGCCTTGAGGCCGTTGTCGAAGGTGACGCCGTAGTAGTGCGGGTTCGCCGTCTCGCGCTCGTGGTGGAAGGGGAGCGCGCGGGCGGTCCGCTTCGCGTCCGGGATGCCGGCCGCGATGGACGGCATGACCTGGAACGTCTGCCGGTCGCCCATCCAGGGGCTCGGCTCATGGCTCGCGCTGAACGCCTGGATCGTGGGGAGGTTGTCGGCGTTGTTCGCGGCCGCGTACTGGTAGAGCCAGTCGGTGGAGCCCGCGTTGGTCACCGGCGTCCAGAAGTTGAAGCCATTGGGGACGGCGGTCGCCGGGAAGTTGTTGCCGCGCGAGAAGCTGCCGCTCGAATTCGTGCCGCGGGTCGTCAGCGCGTAGTCCGCGAGATGCGCGAGCCGCTTCTCCGGCGGCGCGGGCGCGATCGAGATGTCGTCCACCCAGCCGCGGAACTTCGCCGGGCCGCTCGGGGAGTCGTACGCGATCAGGACGCGGGCGACCGTCTTGCCCGCCGCCACCGCGCCGATCCGCGACTCCTTGTTGTTCCACTGGTTCGCGTACAGCGTCTTGGAGGCCGCCTGGCCCTGCGGGGTCAGCCGGGCGCCGTGCTGGTCGACGGCGTTCAGGTCGCTGAGATAGGTGCCGTCGGTGAAGGCGAGGTCCAATGACACATGAGTAGCGGGGTAATTGGCGTCGTATTCCGGCATCGACGGGAAGATCTTGTACGACAGGTTCGTCCGCGGCGTCACCTTGGTGTGCACGGCGAAGACCTTGTTGTACGAGTACGCGCGTCCCGTCGCCTTGTGCGTGCCCGCGTAGCGCAGCGCGTGCGTGCCGCTGAAGCCGACATTGGACTTGGCGGTGGGGGAGCCGGTGGGGCCCCGGTCCACGTACGTGCGCATGTCCGCGGGCGGCGGCGGGGCGTCGTCGCCGTTCGAGATCTGGAACTCGGCGAGCTGGGTGATGTCGTCGCCGCCGTTGCGCGTGATGTCGAGCCGGTAGTGCCGGTAGGCGGTGGAATTCTTGAAGCCGAACTCGCGGGTCTGCTGCCGCTTTTCGAAGGACTCGTCCTTGCGGGCGTCCAGCGCGGTCCAGTTCTTGCCGTCGTCGGAGCCCTTGAGCGTCCAGTCCTTCGGGTCCCGGCCGGGCGCGTCGTTCGCGGACGTGAGCGCGTACCGTACGACCTTGATGGGCTCGGAGAGGTCGAATTCCAACCAGGAGGTCTTCTCGAAGGTGAGCCATTTGCTGGTGGTCTCGCCGTCCAGCAGATTCTCCTTGACCTCACCGGACCCGCTGTTCTCGCCGCTGGCGCGCACGGCGGTGACCTTCTCGGTCACGCTGCCGGGTATGCCGGAGGAGTAGCCGCCGTCCACCCCGGACGCCTTCTTCTTTCCGTCCGGGCCGGTCTCGACCGTATTGCGCCAGTCGGGCCGAGGGTCGTCCGTTTCGAATGAGGAGTGGAACTCCTTGCCGGTTTTCTGGGGTTGGCCGGGGAACGCCACCGCTACGCCCTGTGCCGTCGCCACGAGCGCGGCCGCCGCCAGCAGGGCGGCCGGTCTGCTGACCGTCCGCCATCGTCGTCTCTGTCGCATCCTGTGCCTCTCAACGCATTTGACAACGTTGTCAATTGAGTCGCGCGGAGATAAGTAGGACGCGAGGGGCCAAAGGTGTCAAGGGGGCGCGACGGGACGGGGCCGTTGGAGGGATGGGCGGGGCGGGGTGCGCGGCTTCCGATTCGGCGCCCTCCGTTGCCTCGCCGAGCGGGGAATTTGTCGCGGTCACGACAGTGGGACGGTAAGTGCGGCGGGTGTCTCCGCGGGGCGGATACCGGCCGGTGGCGGCAGATGGAGTAGGCCCGCCGCG
The DNA here is from genome assembly GCF_042800135.1 of Streptomyces sp. NPDC057654. Classification (NCBI taxonomy): domain Bacteria; kingdom Bacillati; phylum Actinomycetota; class Actinomycetes; order Kitasatosporales; family Streptomycetaceae; genus Streptomyces; species Streptomyces sp. NPDC057654. The sequence continues at coordinate 4,191 of NZ_JBHVHQ010000360.1, forward strand.
GCAAACGGAGTAGGGGCCGAGGAAGGCGCGGACCGCGCAATATGTCACCGAGGTCTCAACTCGGGAAAGACTGCTGACCAAAGCTGTATTCGATCTTGCTCATTCGACGGGCAGTGGACTATACCTGTCGGCGTCCGGACAGGTCGTACGTCACCGCTCCGGATCCGGGGGGCCTCCAGAAGGGGCACGGAACATCGCGCCTGGTGTGAACAGCGCCGGCCTCCGGGCATACCCAGCACAACCCTGCTTCGACTGACCCGCGGTGTCGGGCCCTTCGCCGAAGGCGAGTTCCAAGGGGAGACCGGCTTACCGCCTGAGTCCTGTTGGAAAGCGAGGACTTGAGCATGGGATCCACCTCAGAATTCAGCCGTCGAGACCTGATCAAGCGAGCAGCGGCCATCGGCCTGATCTCCGTCCCCTCCATCAGCGTCCTCAGCGCCTGCGCGAGCGGCGACAGCGGGGACGACGGGAAGAAGGCGGACAAGGGCAAGAAGACCGCGAAGAACCCCCTCGCCGTCAACGACTCCGCGCCCCTGGACGTCGTCATCTTCGACGGCGGGCTCGGCGACCAGTACGCGAAGGACGCCGAGGCGCTGTACAAGCAGGCGTTCCCCAAGGCGTCGGTCAAGCACACGCCGACGCAGAAGATCCAGACCACGCTCCAGCCCCGGTTCAACGGCGGCACCCCGCCCGACCTGATCGACAACTCCGGCGCCGAGCAGATGGACATGGGCACCCTCGTCGGCAAGCGGCAGCTGTCCGACTTCAACGCGCTGCTCGACGCGCCGTCCATCGACGACCCGGGCAAGACCGTGCGCGACACGCTGCGCCCCGGCGTCGCCGAGATGGGCAAGTTCGACGGCGACGAGACCTGGGTCCTCTATTACGCCTACACCGTGTACGGCGTCTGGTACTCGAAGACCAATCTCGGCAAGCTCGACGCCACGTACCCGGAGACCTGGGACGACATGCTCGCCCTGTGCGCGAAGGCGAAGAAGAAGGGCATCGCCGGCTGGACGTACCCGGGCAAGTATCCGTACTACCTGCCGTTCAGCCTCTACCCCTTCATCGCCAAGATCGGCGGCGTCGAGGTGCTGGACAACATCGACAACCTGGAGCCGAACGCCTGGAAGCACCCGGCGGTCAAGGCCGCCTTCGAGGCGTACTACGAGCTGTTCAAGAAGGGGTACATCCTTCAGGGAACCGCCGGGCTCACCCACATCGAATCGCAGACGGCGTGGAACGAGGGGAAGGCGCTGTTCATCCCGAACGGCTCCTGGGTGGAGAACGAGTCTAAGAAGACCACGCCCAAGGACTTCGAGATGACGGTCAGCGCGCCCTCCGGTCTCGACAGCAGCGACAAGCTGCCGTTCGGCACGCTGTGGGCGTCGGGCAGCGAGCCGTACATCGTGCCGAAGGCCGCGAAGAACCCGCAGGGCGGCATGGAGCTGCTGCGGATCATGCTCGGCAAGCAGTCCTCCCGGAACTTCATCAAGCAGGTCTCCTCGCTCACCTCCCTCAACGGCGGCACCGAGGGCGTGTCCCTGCCGCCGGGGCTGAAGTCCGCGCAGGCCGCGACCGCCAAGGCCGGCAAGAACATCGTCAACCCCCGGCTCCAGGACTGGTACGTGGCGCTCCAGAAGGAGAAGATCGGCGTCTCCGCGCTGGGCGAGATGATGGCGGGCCGGATGACCCCGGACGAGACGATCAAGAAGATCCAGAAGTTCACCGACGACACCCGCAACGACGACTCCGTCAAGAAGTACAAGCACCGGTGAGATGAGCGGCGTGCGCCGCGGCGCGTGCTTCCACGCGCGCGGCCGGCGTGTGCCGCCCAGGTGAACTGCGCGCGCTCGCCGGGCATTACACCATTCACGTCACCTGCGACACCTACGACGGCGCCCGCACGGGAAGATCGGGGTCGGTTGACATGCAACACGGTAAGTACCGTTTCATCGTGGGGTTCCTGCTCGTGCCCCTGGTGCTGTACGGGGTCTTCGTCATCTCGCCGTTCATCCAGGCCATCTACTACTCGTTCACGGACTGGACCGGCCTGAGCTCCGACTTCAAGATGGTCGGGTTCGACAACTACCAACGCATGTTCAAGGACGACGTGTTCTGGACATCCGTCGGCCACAACGTCCTGCTGCTGTTGCTGCTGCCGCTGGTGACCATCGGGCTCGGTCTGTTCTTCGCCTTCATGCTCAATGTCGGCGGCCGCCGCCGGAAGAACGCGGCGGTCGCCGGCGTACGCGGTTCGAGCGTCTACAAAATCATCTACTTCTTTCCGCAGGTGCTCTCGATCGCGATCGTCGCCCTGCTCTTCCAATTCGCCTACAACCCCAACAGCGGCGCCATCAACTCCCTCCTCAAAGCCGTCGGTCTGGGCTCCGTGCAGCCGGAATGGCTGGGCGATCCGAAGCTCGCGCTGTGGTGTGTGATGGCGGTGATGGTGTGGAGCAACGTCGGCTTCTACGTGGTGCTGTTCTCCGCCGGAATGAGCTCCATTCCGAAGGACTACTACGAGGCCGCGCTCCTGGACGGCGCCAACCGCATCCAGAGCTTCTTCAAGATCACGCTGCCGCTGCTGTGGGACACCGTGCAGACCGGCTGGGTCTATATGGGGATCATGGCGCTGGACGGCTTCGCGGTCGTACAGATCATGACGGTGGGGCCGGGCGGCCCGGACTACTCCACCGAGCTGCTGTCCTTCTTCCTCTATACGAAGGCGTTCCGCGACGGGCAGGCCGGATACGCGACCACGCTCGGCGTCGCGCTGCTCATCGTCACGCTGATCTTCGCGGGAATCGTCATGAAGCTGGGCCGGCGCGAACGGCTGGAGTTCTGATGGGCGCGGGAGCCGGGGCACCTGTTGAGATCACGGCAGCCGCGGAAGTGGGGGGAGCGCAGTGAGCGCGCAAGCAGAGTCCTCGGGGCGCCCGAACGCGACGAAGACGAGCGTCGGGGCGGCGGGGCCGGACACCGGGTCCGGCGGCGGGTCCGACGGCGGGGCGCCGCCGCAGCGGGGCGGCACGGCCAGAGTCGACTCGCCGCGCGGGCGCCTCGGCAGCGAGGGCAAGACCCTCAACGTCTTCTCGCACGCGACGCTGATCATCTGGGGGCTGATGGTCACCCTGCCGCTGCTCTGGGCGGTGATGAGCTCCCTCAAGGACGACAAGTCCATCTTCACCTCGCCGTGGTCGTTCCCGACGAGCCTGCACTTCGACAACTGGTCCCGCGCCTGGGACCAGGCCCACATGAGCCAGTACTTCCTCAACTCCATCATCGTGGTGGCCGGTTCGCTCACCGGCACCATGCTGCTGGGCTCCATGGCCGCCTACGTCCTGGCGCGGTTCGAGTTCCCCGGCAACCGCTTCATCTACTTCCTGTTCGTGGGCGGAATGAGCTTCCCGATCATCCTGGCGCTGGTGCCGCTGTTCTTCGTCATGAAGAACATGGGGCTGCTGGACACCTATCCCGGGCTGATCCTGGTCTACATCGCCTACTCGCTGCCGTTCACGATCTTCTTCATGAGCGGCTTCTTCCGCACGCTCCCCAGCTCGGTCGCCGAGGCGGCGATCATCGACGGGGCGTCCCACACCCGGACGTTCTTCCAGGTCATGCTGCCGATGGCCAAGCCGGGCCTGATCAGCGTCGGCATCTTCAACTTCCTCGGCCAGTGGAACCAGTACCTGCTGCCGGCCGTGCTCAACGTCGGCGACGAGGACAAGAAACTGCTGCCGCAGGGGCTGGTGGCGCTCGCCGTCAGCCAGGGCTACAAGGGCGACTGGTCGGGGCTCTTCGCCGGGCTGGTGATAGCGATGCTGCCGGTGCTGGCGGCGTACATCGTCTTCCAGCGGCAGGTGCAGAGCGGCCTGACGGCAGGGGCGATCAAGTAGGGGCGGCCGAGGAGTGAGCCGCCGAGCGGTGGGCAGG
>NZ_JBHVHQ010000361.1:0-8115 GCF_042800135.1 Streptomyces sp. NPDC057654
GCGCACAACCGCCCACGGAGGCACCCGCACCGCGCAATCGCCCCCGCTTCTGCCCGGTGCGGGTGTCTCACCCCGCGAAGGGCTCGGCGGACGTCGTTCCCGGAACGCCGCCCCCGAGCTCGAACCACATCATCTTGCCGCCCAGCCCCTGCTGCTGGTCCCGCAGCGAGAAGCCGCCCCAGCTGTCGGCGCACAGCCGCACCAGCCCGAGCCCCCGCCCCCGCTCGACGTCCACGGGCGGCGGCGCCGACTGCTCGCCCGTCGCCAGGGCGGGCAGTTTCGGGTTGGCGTCCCAGACGCTCACCCGCACCCGCTCCCCGTCCCGCCGTACGCGCACGGACGCGGGCCCGTCGGCGTACCGGTAGGAGTTGGTGACGAGCTCGGAGGTCAGCAGCTCCGCGGTGTCGGCGTACTCCGAGAAGCCGTGCTCCTCGAAGATGGTGCGCAGCGTCCGGCGCGCGATGCAGGGGGCGAGCGGGTCGCGCGGCACCTGGAGGGTGTACTCCCAGTCTTCGGGCGGACCGGCCTCGTACGGCTCCGGCGCACAACTCATACGCGCCTCCCTAGCGTGAGCGAAGTGACACACACCGTAAGCCAGCCCGGTGCGTGTGGGCCGCACCTTCCGGAAAATACATGCACCCGATGGACCCTCGGGGGGTCGCGCCGCCAGACTGTGCGCGACGAGGGAGAAGGTCGATGCCACCGAGGACCGCCCCCACGGCTCGCCAACAGCGCCTGGGCTCAGAACTCCGCAAGCTCCGCGAGCGGTCGGGCATGACGGCCTCGGAGGCGGGCGCGCTGCTCGGCGCCGACCAGGCCCGCATCAGCAACATCGAGTCCGGCCGGGCGGGGGTCAGCACGCAGCGGCTGCGCGCGCTGGCGCACACGTACGACTGCGCCGACCGTCAGCTCATCGACGCCCTCACCACCCTTACGGGCAGCCGCACCCGCCATTGGTGGGAGGAGTACCGCGGCTCGCTGCCGCGGGGGCTGCTCGACCTCGCCGAGATCGAGCACCACGCCGTGGAGCTGCGCACCGCGCAGACCTCCCTCCTGCCCGGCCTCCTCCAGACCGCGGACCACGCGCGGGTCATCTTCGGACAGGGAGTGCCGACGCTGACGCCCCAAGAGGTCGAGCACCGGGTCGCGCACCGCATGAAACGCCAAGGGGTCCTCCACCGCCGCACCCCGATGCCGTACACCGCGATCGTCCACGAGGCCGCTCTGCGCATGCGGTTCGGCGGCCTGGAGACGACCCGCGCCCAGCTCGGCCACCTGGTGGAGATGAGCGAACGGGAGAACGTACGGCTGCTGGCGATCCCCTTCGAGCGGGGCGAGTTCCCGGGCGCGGGGCAGACCATCCTGTACGCGTCGGGGCCGGTGGCGCAGCTCGACACCGTGCAGCTGGATCAGCCGCACGGTCCGGCGCTGCTGGACGCGGCGGCTCAGCTCGCCGGTTACCAGGCGCTGCTGGACCGGATGGAGGAGATGGCCCTGGACCGGGCACGCTCCCGCGACTTCATCCGCGCCATCGCCCGCGCGCTGTGAGACCGCCCGCCGCAGAAGCGGATCAGGGCTGGTTGAGATAGGCGAGCACGGCCAGGACCCGGCGGTTGCCGGCGGCGTCGTCGGCGATGCCCAGCTTGCCGAACATGGACGTCGTGTACTTGCTGATGGCGCTCTCGCTCAGGAACAGCCGCTTGCCGATCGCCTGGTTGGACAGCCCCTCGGCCATCAGCCCCAGCACGGCGTGCTCGCGCTCGGTGAGAGCGCCGAGCCGCCGCGTCGACGCCCCGCCCCCCAGCAGCTTGGCGATGACGACCGGGTCCATGGCGGTGCCGCCGGCGGCGACGCGCTCCAGGGCGTCGGTGAACTGGTCGGCGTCGAAGACACTCTCCTTGAGGAAGTAGCCGACGCCCCCGGCCCCGTCGGCCAGCAGCTCGCGCGCGTACAGCTGCTCGACGTACTGCGAGAGGATCAGGACCGGCAGGCCGGGCAGTCGGGCGCGGGCGGCCAGCGCCGCGCGCAGCCCCTCGTCCGACTGGGACGGCGGCATCCGGACGTCGATGACGGCGGCGTCCGGCCGGTGCTCCAGCAGCGCGGCGAGCGTCTCGGGCCCGGTCCCCGCCGTCGCCACCACCTGGTGCCCGCACGCCTGGAGGAGGCGGACCATGCCGTCGCGCAGCAGGTAGAGGTCCTCGGCTACAACGATTCGCATGGCACCATCATCCTCATGCGGGTCGGGCCGCCGGCCGGGCTGGTGATCTCCAGGGTGCCGTCGAAGACCGCGAGCCGGCGGCGCAGCCCCGCGAGCCCGCCGCCCTCCCGGACGGCCGCGCCGCCCCGGCCGTCGTCCTCGACGTCGACGACCAGAACGCCGCTGCCGCCGCCGTCCCGCGCGAGGGAGATCCAGGCATGGCGCGCGCGGGCGTGCCGGGCCGCGTTGGTCAGCAGTTCGGCGACCGCGAAGTACACGGCGGACTCGACGGGCGGCTCCAGGCTCAGCCGGACGTCGGCGCTGACGGCCGTCTCCAGCGGGCTGTCCAGGGCGAGCGCCCGTACCGCGTCGGCGAGCCCCCGGTCGCCGAGGACCGGCGGGCTGATGCCCTGGACCAGTTCGCGCAGCTCGGTCAGCGAGGCGGCGGCGCCCGTCCGCGCCTGCCGCATCAGCTCCCGGGCCTGCTCGGGGTCGCTCTCCATCAGCTTCTCCGCGGTGGTCAGCGACAGGCCGAGCGCGACGAGCCGGGCCTGCGCCCCGTCGTGCAGGTCCCGTTCGATGCGGCGGATCTCGGCGGCCTGCGCGACCGTGGTGTCCGCGCGCTGGGCCGTCAGCTCCGCCACCCGGTCCGCGAGCGCCGCGGCGGGCGGCGTGCGCAGGAAGCGTACGGCCACGGGCTCGGCGAGCCGCCAGGCGTACGGGGCGGAGGCGACGGCCACGGCCAGGCCGAGCGCCCCGGCGAGGAGAGCAGTGGACGACTGCCGTACGAGCCCGAGGACCGCCACCGCGAGAGCGGCGGGCGGCACGGCCGCGACCAGCCCCGCGGTGAGCGGCGCGATGCCGGTGAAGCGCAGGTCGCGCCAGGTGGCGGGGTCGCGCCAACGGAGCCGCAGCCGCTGGTCCTGGAGCGCGTCGCGGCGGGTCCGCTCGTAGGAGAAGCCGTTCCACCAGTACCCGGTGGACAGTCGCACCACCGGCTCGGCCCGCCGGTAGCCGGCCGGGACGACGGTGCCCGTCCACTTCGCGACGAGGGCGCGGAACATCCGGCAGACCGGGCGCGACAGCAGCAGCGTGCCGACGGCGGCCCAGACGAGTTCGGAGATCCACGACCACGGGCCCGCGCCCCACCAGATCCACAGCGCGGCGGCGGCCGCCCATACGGCCGGGACCAGCATGCTGACGGCCGTCACGGCGCAGGCCCGCACGAACCCCGCGCAGGCGCCGGCCGCCCACGACACCACCTGTCGCATGACACTTCCCTCTTCTTCGCGTCCTCGGAACCCGCCGGTGCGGCTTCGCGATTCCACTGTGCACGGCGCGCGGCCGCGGACCCCCCGGATCGGCGCGGGAGTGGGTCTGGCCCCACCCCTCCCGGCGTCCAGGCCCATACCCGGCCCGCGACGCGCTCCCTAGCGTCGTGACCACGCCGACCGGCGCACAGCACACAAGGGCACACAAGGGAATCGGGAACCATGAACACCAGCGATCCGCAGATTCAGCAGACCTTCGGCACGGCGCGGAAGTTCGTCGCGGGCTACGGCGCGCTCGGCGTCGTGGTCCTCGTCGTGGACGCCGTCCTCGCCGCCGCCGGGAAGGAGCCGACGGCGTTCATGTGGGGCCGGACGGGCGGCGTGCTCGCGAGCGCGGCCGTGGCGTACTGGCTGACCGGCCTCGCCGCCCGCGGCTCCCGCTCGGCGTTCCTGCGCGTACGGATCATCTCGGTGGCGGTGCCGGTCGCGATCGTCGCGATCGATCTGATCCCCGGCGCGCTCCCGGCGTGGTTCATCGCGCTTCAGATCGCGGGCGCGGCGGTCCTCGCCCCGACCGCCTTCCTCCTCAACGGCCCGGCGCCGCGCGCCGCCTTCGCCGCGGCCCGCTGAGGCCCGTACGCGGAGGCCCGTACGCACACGACAGCCCCCGACGGCCGGACCGTCGTGGGCTGTGGCGCGTAAGGGCTTCAGCCGCCTCAGAGCTGCCGGGCGGCCTCCGTCGCCCAGTAGGTGAGGATCATGTTCGCGCCCGCGCGCTTGGCGCCGACGAGGGTCTCCATGATCATGCGGTCGCGGTCGACCCAGCCGTTGGCGGCGGCGGCCTCGATCATCGCGTACTCGCCGGAGACCTGGTACGCGGCGACCGGCACGTCCACCGCGTCCGCGACCTGCCGCAGGATATCGAGGTAGGGCAGCGCCGGCTTGACGATGACCATGTCGGCGCCCTCCTCGATGTCCAGCGCCAGCTCGCGCAGGGACTCCCGCGCGTTGGCCGGGTCCTGCTGGTACGTCTTGCGGTCGCCGGTCAGCGAGGAGGCGACGGCCTCCCGGAACGGGCCGAAGAACGCGGACGCGTACTTGGCGGTGTACGCCAGGATCGACACGTCCTGGTGGCCCGCGCCGTCCAGCGCCTCACGGACGACCCGGACCTGGCCGTCCATCATGCCGCTGGGCGCGACGACGTGGACGCCCGCGTCGGCCTGGACGCGCGCCATCTCGGCGTACCGCTCCAGCGTCGCGTCGTTGTCCACCCGGCCCCGCGCGTCGAGGACGCCGCAGTGGCCGTGATCGGTGTACTCGTCCAGGCAGAGGTCCGACATGATCACCAGGTCGTCGCCGACCTCGGCCCGTATGTCCCGGATCGCGACCTGGAGGATGCCCTCGGGGTCGGTGCCCCGGCTGCCGACCGCGTCCTTCTCCTCGGGCACGCCGTAGAGCATGAGCCCGCAGACGCCCGCCGAGACGGCCTCGACCGCGGCCTTGCGCAGGCTGTCGCGGGTGTGCTGGACGACGCCCGGCATGGAGGCGACCGGCACCGGCTCGGCGGCGCCCTCCCGCACGAAGGCGGGCAGGATCAGGTCGGCCGGGTGCAGCCGCGTCTCGGCGACCATCCGGCGCATGGCCGGCGTGGTGCGCAGCCGCCGCGGGCGCGACCCGGGGAAACTTCCGTAGTTCATGCTCAACTCCGTGCCCTCCTACGCGATCCGGGCCGCCGCTCGCTCGGCCGGGTGACCGGGTCGCCGGCCTCCAGCGCGGCCTCGCGCCGCGCCGCCCCGAAGTCCGCGAGCGCCGCGGCCAGTTTGTGCACCGACGGCTCGGGCGACATGACGTCCACGCGCAGCCCGTGCTCCTCGGCGGTCTTGGCGGTGGCCGGGCCGATGCAGGCGATCACGGTCACGTTGTGCGGCTTGCCGGCGATGCCGACCAGGTTCCGCACGGTCGAGGACGAGGTGAACAGGACCGCGTCGAAGCCGCCGCCCTTGATCGCCTCGCGGGTCTCGGCGGGCGGCGGGGAGGCCCGTACGGTCCGGTAGGCGGTGACGTCGTCGACCTCCCAGCCCAGCTCGATCAGCCCGGCGACCAGGGTCTCCGTGGCGATGTCGGCGCGCGGCAGGAACACCCGGTCGATCGGGTCGAAGACCGGGTCGTAGGGCGGCCAGTCCTCCAGCAGCCCGGCGGCCGACTGCTCGCCGCTCGGCACCAGGTCCGGCTTGACGCCGAAGTCCACCAGCGACTTGGCGGTCTGCTCGCCGACCGCCGCGACCTTGATCCCGGCGAAGGCGCGCGCGTCGAGCCCGTACTCCTCGAACTTCTCGCGCACCGCCTTGACCGCGTTGACCGAGGTGAAGGCGATCCACTCGTAGCGCCCGGTGACCAGGCCCTTGACCGCGCGCTCCATCTGCTGCGGGGTGCGCGGCGGCTCGACGGCGATCGTCGGGACCTCGCTGGGCACGGCGCCGTACGAGCGGAGCTGGTCGGAGAGCGATGCGGCCTGCTCCTTGGTACGCGGCACGAGGACGTTCCAGCCGAACAGCGGCTTGGACTCGAACCACGAGAGCCGGTCGCGCTGCGCGGCCGCGCTGCGCTCGCCGACCACGGCTATGACGGGCTGCCCGCCGTTCGGCGACGGCAGCACCTTCGCGGCCTTCAGCGTCTGCGCCACCGAGCCGAGCGTCACCGACCAGGTGCGCTGGCGCGTCGTGGTGCCTGCGACCGTGACGGTCATCGGCGTATCGGGCTTGCGGCCCGCCGAGATCAGCTCGTTCGCGACGGCGGCGACGGTGTCGAGAGTCGCGGTGACCACCGCGGTCACCTCGCTCGCGCCGACCTCCGCCCAGCACCGGTCGGTGGCGGTACGGGCGTCCAGGAACCGGACGTCGGCGCCGCTCGCGTCGTGCAGCGGCACCCCGGCGTAGGCGGGCACGCCCACCGCGTTGGCAACGCCCGGCACCACCTCGAAGGTGACGCCCTCGGCGGCGCAGGCCAGCATCTCGTCGGCGGCGTTGCCGTCCAGACCGGGGTCGCCGACGACCGCACGGACGACCCGCTTGCCGCTCCTCGCCGCCCCCATGACAAGATTGGCGGTGTCCCTAAGAACCGGGACCTCGGCGGTATTTGATGAGCCATCAGCTACCGCCTGAGCAGGCATGCCGTGGCTCTCCACGGTCACGTTGGCGCGCACATGAGCGCGTACCACGTCGAGTACCGGCGGATCGGCGATCAGAACGTCCGCTGCCGCCAGTGCCTCCACGGCTCGGAGCGTCAGCAGTCCCGGATCTCCGGGACCGGCACCCAGGAAGGTGACGTGCCCGTGCGGGGGGTGATTAGGGGCGGTGGGGTTCAAAGTGCTCGCTCCCCCATAAGACCGGCCGCACCCTTGGCCAGCATCTCGGCGGCGAGTTCGCGGCCGAGGGCCGAGGCTGCGTCGCTGGAGGCCGGAACGGGACCGGTGGTGGACAGCTGCACCAGCGTCGAGCCGTCGGTCGAGCCGACGACGCCGCGCAGGCGCATTTCGGTGACAGCCTGCCCGTCGGCCTGCAGGTCGGCCAGCGCACCCACGGGTGCGGAGCAGCCGGCCTCCAGGGCGGCGAGCAGGGAACGCTCGGCGGTCACGGCGGCCCGCGTGAACGGGTCGTCGAGCTCGGCGAGCACACTGGCGAGTCCGGGGGCGCCGCCGACCTCGTCGGCCACGCACTCGACTGCCAAAGCCCCCTGGCCGGGGGCGGGCAGGATCGAGTCGGCGGCCAGGAACTGGCTCGCCTCCCCGATCCGGCCGCTGCGGATGAGGCCGGCCGCGGCCAGCACGACGGCGTCGAGCTCCCCGCCGGTGACATACCCGATGCGGGTGTCGATGTTGCCGCGGATCGGCACGGTCTCGATGTCCCGGCCGAGCGAGCGCGCCCACGCGTTCAGCTGCGCCATCCGGCGCGGCGAGCCGGTGCCGACCCGTGAACCCGGCGGCAGCGACTCGAAGTCGAGCCCGTCGCGGGCGACCAGCACGTCCCGCGGGTCCGCGCGGACCGGGATCGCGGCCAGCACCAGCCCCTCCGGCTCGGCGGTCGGCAGGTCCTTCAGCGAGTGCACGGCGAAGTCGATGTCACCGGCGAGCAGCGCGTCGCGCAGCGCGGAGACGAAGACGCCGGTGCCGCCGATCTGCGCGAGGTGCTCGCGCGAAGTGTCGCCGTACGTCGTGATCTCGACGAGCTCCACGGCGCGCCCGGTGAGCTCGCGCACCGCCTCGGCGACCTGAGCCGACTGGGCCATGGCGAGCTTGCTGCGCCGGGTGCCCAGCCGGAGCGGCCGGGTGTCGGCGGCCGCCGTGAGTGAGGTGTCGTTCATGCCCGCTCCCGTGCTGTGTTCTGCCTGTCGGACCGCGTGTCCGCCCGGCTGACGGCGGCGACCGCCTGCGGGTCGAGGTCGAAGAGTTCGCGCAGCGCGTCCGCGTACCCGGCGCCGCCGGGCGTCGCGGCCAGCTGCTTGACCCGCACGGTGGGCGCGTGCAGGAGTTTGTCGACGACCCGGCGGACGGTCTGGGTGATCTCCGCGCGCTCCTTGTCGTCCAGATCCGGAAGGCGGCCGTCGAGCCGCGCGATCTCGCTCGCGACGAGGTCCGCCGCCATGGTGCGC
>NZ_JBHVHQ010000362.1:0-8098 GCF_042800135.1 Streptomyces sp. NPDC057654
GTTCGGGGCGGGCGGCGGCGAGCACGGCGACGGCGTCCACGCACGCGTCCCGCAGCTCCGCCAGCTCGGGCGCGGCCCCGGCGGCGACCTCCGGGACGAGCAGCGGCGGGCAGGGGCAGACAGCGGCGGCTACGAGCATGGGCGCACCTTAACAAGGCGGTGCCGGTGTCATAGGGGCGACGAGCACCCGTAACGCGCGCCCTATAGGCGCACGCGCAGAAATCGTGCTCCCAGGGACACGCGATAACGGTTTCGCGCGTCTTCAGGGGAGGTCGTCGCGGCCCAGCCAGGACGGTTTGACGGGTATGCCGTCCGGGTACCGCTCGACGTCCGGAGTCTGCTCCTCCGGCGGCTCCGGTTCCCGCTCTTCGGAGACCGGTTCAGGCTCCGGTTCCGGCGGCGCGTCGCTGTCGTAGATCATTTCGGCGACGGTGAAACGGGAGTGGAAATCCCGCCAGGAGGTTTCCCCGACCATCAGCAGGCCGTCGCCGTCCCGGAACAGCCGGGTGCGCCGGGCGTTGTGGGGCCGTGTCGGCAGGTGGTTCCGGACGCGCGTCTCCAGCGCCGCCATGGCCTCCTCGCGGGTGCCCTCCACGCTGCCCATCACCCCGGCCGCCCAGCGCGCACGCTGGCCGTAGCCGTCCATCGTCTCCACGATCAGGCCCCATGTGGCCATCGCCGCTCCCCCGCTCGCGCTGTCCGTCACCCGCCGCCCCGTACCGGCCCCGTATCCGGCCCGTACGAAGCGTCCGTACGGGCCGTCCCTCCGTAAGGGCTCAGTCGCAGCCGCAGCCCGTCGCGGCCGGCGCCGGGGCAGGGGCCGGGGCGCCGATGCCCGGGAGGCCCAGCATGACGCCCTTGGACGGCTCGGCCGGAGCGCCCTGGCGCTTCTGCCAGGCGTCGCCCGCGCGGGTGCGGCGCACGGCCTTGGCGGGGCCCTCGGCGAGCAGGTGGTGCGGGGCGGCATAGGTGATCTCGACGGTCACCAGGTCGCCGGGGCGCACCGGCTCCTCGGCGGCGCCCGGGGCGCCGTCCGCCGCGGCCAGGGCGGGGTTGAAGTGGACGAGGCGGTTGTCGGGGGCGCGGCCGGACAGCCGCTTCGTGGCGCCGTCCTTGCGGCCCTCGCCCTCGGCGACCATGACCTCCAGCGTGCGGCCGACCTGCTTCTTGTTCTCCGACCAGGAGATCTCCTCCTGGAGGGCGACCAGGCGCTCGTACCGCTCCTGCACGACGGCCTTGGGGACCTGCCCCTCCATGTCGGCGGCCGGGGTGCCGGGGCGCTTGGAGTACTGGAAGGTGAACGCCTGGGCGAAGCGCGCCTCGCGGACCACGTGCATGGTCTGCTCGAAGTCCTCCTCGGTCTCGCCGGGGAAGCCCACGATGATGTCGGTGGAGAGGGCGGCGTCCGGCATGGCGGCGCGGACCTTCTCGATGATGCCGAGGAACCGGTCCTGCCGGTACGAGCGGCGCATCGTCTTCAGGACGGTGTCCGAGCCGGACTGGAGCGGCATGTGCAGCTGCGGCATCACGTTCGGGGTCTCGGCCATGGCGGCGATGACGTCGTCCGTGAAGTCGCGCGGGTGCGGCGAGGTGAACCGGACCCGGTCCAGGCCCTCAACGGCGCCGCAGGCGCGCAGCAGCTTGGAGAACGCCTCGCGGTCGCCGATGTCGGAGCCGTAGGCGTTGACGTTCTGGCCGAGCAGGGTGATCTCGCTGACGCCCTCGGCGACCAGGGCCTCGACCTCGGCGAGGATGTCGCCGGGACGGCGGTCCTTCTCCTTGCCGCGCAGCGCCGGGACGATACAGAAGGTGCAGGTGTTGTTGCAGCCGACGGAGATCGACACCCAGGCCGCGTACGCGCTCTCGCGTCGCGTCGGCAGGGTGGAGGGGAACGCCTCCAGCGACTCGGCGATCTCGACCTGGGCCTCCTCCTGGACGCGGGCGCGCTCCAGGAGCACCGGCAGCTTGCCGATGTTGTGCGTGCCGAAGACGACGTCGACCCAGGGGGCCCGCTCGACGATGGTGTCGCGGTCCTTCTGCGCGAGGCAGCCGCCGACGGCGATCTGCATGCCGGGCCGCTTCGTCTTCATGGGGGCGAGCCGGCCAAGGTTGCCGTACAGCTTGTTGTCGGCGTTCTCCCGCACCGCGCAGGTGTTGAAGACGACGACGTCGGCGTCGCCCTCGGCGGTGCCCTCGGGCGCGCGGACATAGCCCGCGCCCTCCAGCAGGCCGGACAGCCGCTCCGAGTCGTGGACGTTCATCTGGCACCCGTAGGTGCGCACCTCGTACGTTTTCAAGCCGCCCACTGCTCCGCCAACCACATCGTCACCGCTCACCCGTCCAGGGTAAAGGCCGCCGGGCCGGCCGTCGGACCGGCGGTACGGTCACCGGCGCCGATCACCCCGTACGCCCCCGGACCTGCGTACCTGTTACCCGATCGATGCTCTCCACGCCCCTCCCCAGGGAGGGGGGTGACTGGCAGTATCCCGCCCATGGTCACCGCACTTCCCCGCCTGGGCAGGCGTCGCGCCCTGGCGGGCGCCGCCGTGGTCGCCGTCGTGCTCGCGCTGCTGGGGTGGTGGCTGCTGCCGATCGACGGCGATCCGGTGGTCAAGGGGCGGGTGGTGCTGGCCACGGGGGTGCCGTCGGGGGTGTACGCGCGGTACGGGGACCTGCTGAAGGAGGATCTGGCGCGGGACTCGCCCGCGCTGGACGTACGGCTCACGCGCAGCGAGGGCTCGGTCGACAATCTGCGCAAGCTGATGTCGGGACGGGCGAACTTCGCGATCGCGACGGCCGACGCGGTCTCCGCGTATCTGGACGGGCACGGGCGGGACGCGGACCGGCTGCGCGCGTGCGCGCGGCTGTACGACGACTACATGCAGCTCATAGTGCCCAAGGACTCGGCGGTGGGCTCCGCGCGGGATCTGCGGAAGCTGCGCGTCGGGGTCGGCGAGGACGGGTCCGGCGTGCAGCTGATCACGCGGCGGCTGCTGGAGGCGGCGGGGCTGGACTTCGACCGGGACATCACGCCCGTACGGGTCGGCATAGACAAGATGCCGAAGCTCCTGGAGGAGAAGAAGATCGACGCCTTCTTCTGGTCCGGGGGGCTGCCGACGGCGGCGGTGCAGAACCTGGCGACGCGGTACCCGATCAAGCTCGTGCAGCTCGGCGATCTGACCGGCCCGCTGCACCGGCTCGGCCCGAAGGCACGCTACTACCGGGCGGCCGTGATGCCCGTCGACGCCTATCCGGAGCTGCACGCGCAGCACGCGGTGAAGACGATCGCGGTCGCGAACCTTCTGGTCACCACGGACCGTACGGGCAGGAACCTCGCGGAGAGCGTGACGCGCACGGTGATCAAGAGCCGGGACCGGATCGGCGTGGAAGTGCACGCCGCGCAGAAGGTCGATCTGCGGACGGCCGTCTTCACCGATCCGCTGCCTTTACACGAGGGGGCGCGGCGGTACTACCTCTCGGTCAAACCGTGAGGCTCTCAGCCACACCGTGAGGCTCTTCCTGACCGGCCCCCGGGACGGCGGCCGGCGCTCATTCGTCGGCGTGGCGCGGCACCGTGATCGTCACCCGCAGGCCGTTCGGCTCGTTCGGCTCGTACGCGATGGCAGCGCCGCCCGCCGCGAGCAGCGCCCGGGATATGGACAGGCCCAGCCCCGAGCCGGAGACGTTCTGGTGCCGGCTGCTGCGCCAGAAGCGGTCCCCGATGCGGCCGATCTCCTCTTCGGTGAGACCGGGGCCGCCGTCGGAGACGACGAGGATGACGCTGTCGCCGTCCGCCTGGACGCCGACGCGGACCCGCTCGCCCTCGGGCGTGAACTTCAGGGCGTTGTCCAGGACCGCGTCGAGGGCGCTGGAGAGGGCGATCGGATCGGCCCAGCCCGTCGCGGCGGCGGACCCGCGGTAGGCGAGGTCGACGCCCTCGCGGGCGGCGAGCTGGGACCAGGCGCCGACGCGTCCGGCGGCGAGCTCGGCTATGTCCGTCAACTGGAGGTTGGCGGGGGCGTGTTCGGCGAGCGCCAGGTCGAGGAGGTCGTCGAGGACCTGGGCGAGGCGTTTGCCTTCGCTCTTGACGGAGGCGATCTCCTCGTTCCCGTCGGGGAGTTCGAGGCCGAGGAGCTCGATGCGCAGCATCAGCGCGGCGAGCGGGTTGCGGAGCTGGTGCGAGGCGTCGGCGACGAAGGCGCGCTGCTGCTCCAGGACGTGTTCGACGTTGTCGGCCATCTCGTTGAACGATCGGGCCAGGCGGCGCAGTTCCGGCGGCCCGCCGCCCGGCGCGACGCGGGACTTCATGCGGCCGGTCGCGATGTCGTGCGTGGCGGCGTCGAGGGTCCGTACGGGCCTCAGCACCCAGCTGGTGAGCCGGAAGGCGGCCCCGACGGCGAGCAGCATGGCCGCCAGTTCGCCCGCGATGAGCAGCAGCCAGCCGTGCAGGATGCGGGAGCGCAGCTGTCCGGTGGGCGAGTCGGTGACGACGACGGCGATGACGTCGCCGTCCCGGACGACGGGCGAGGCGACGGTGAGGCGGGCGTGCTGCTGCCAGGGCCAGACCTGGCGGGGGTCGTGGCTGCGGCGACCGGCGAGCGCTTCTTGGAACGCCTGCTCGCCCTCGTTCTGCGACGGTACGGTCCAGCCGGCCGGTGCCGCGGCCATGGCCGTACCGTCGCGGTAGAAGACACCGGCATGAATGCCGTAGACGCTCTCGTACCGGGCGAGTTCGTCGGTGAGTGTGGTGAGCCGCTCGTCCTCGTCCTCGCCGCCCTGCGCCGGCCGGGTGGTGACGTACTGGGCGAGCGAGGCGAAGCGCGCGGTGTCGTCGATGCGGTCGACGACGACGCGCTGCTGCTCGGCGGCGGCCTGGCTGCCGGCCAGCGGCAGTCCGAGGGCGATCAGGACCCCCGCCATCAGGACGATGAGCAGGGGAAGGAGTCGGGTGCGCACAGGTTCGTCGCGGCCGTCAGCCGACCGGATCGACGATCTTGTATCCGACGCCGCGGACCGTCTCGATCAGCGCGGGCATGCGCAGTTTGGAGCGGAGGGAGGCGATGTGCACCTCCAGGGTGCGCCCGGTCCCCTCCCAGCTGGTGCGCCAGACCTCGCTGATGATCTGCTCGCGGCGGAAGACGACGCCGGGGCGCTGGGCGAGCAGCGCGAGCAGGTCGAACTCCTTGCGGGTCAGGGGTACGGGCGCGCCGTCCACCCTGACCAGGCGGTTGGGCAGCTCGATGGTGACGGCCCCGACGCGCAGCGCGCGCTTGGCGTCGTCGCGGGGGCCCGGCCGGGCCACGCCGCCGGCGGCCGGGGTGCGGCGGCCGACCGCGTGGATGCGGGCGAGCAGTTCGCCGGTGTCGTACGGCTTCACCACGTAGTCGTCGGCCCCCAGGTTCAGGCCGTGGATCTTGGACCTGGTGTCGGCGCGCGCGGTGACCATGATGACGGGGGTGCTGGTGCGTTTGCGGATCTTGCCGCATACCTCGAAGCCGTCCTGGTCGGGCAGTCCGAGGTCGAGGAGCACGCAGCCGAAGGGCGCGCCCGCGCCGGGCAGCAGCGCCGCCAGCGCCTCCTCGCCGTTACGGGCGTGCACGCAGTCGAAGCCGTGCCGGGCGAGCACCGCGGCGAGCGCCGCGGCAACCCGCTCGTCGTCCTCCACGAGCAGCAGTCGCATCGCCCCGGCCCCCTTATTCGTTTCCGATCATCACGCACCGTCCGTCGCACGCCGGCCGTCGCGCACCGTTCATCACGCACCGTCCGTCGCACGCCGTCCGTCGCGCACCGTTCATCGTGCGTAGACCGCCGCACGTCGTCCGTCGCGTACCGTTCCTCGCGCGCGGCGGTTGCGCGGTGCGCCGACACCGAATCCACGCTGATGGAAGCGGTACTCGTCAAGGGGTTCCGTTGCCCCCGTGGCCTTCTGTTATGCACCCGGTACGCCCGTGCGCCGCCTTGCGGCGGAGTGTCGCTTTGCAGCCGGATCGTTATGCTCAATTTCAGCTCAGATGTAATGACGCTGTGCGACGACCGTCATTACTGTCCTTCCAACCACGGAGGACGGAGCGAGGAACGCCGATGAGCGAAGTACCGGTGACCAAGGGCACCAAAGACACGGCACCCGCGGCGGACGTCCTGGTCGCGCTGGAGAACGTCAACAAGCACTTCGGCGCGCTGCACGTACTCCAGGACATCGACCTGACCATCGAGCGCGGCGAGGTCGTCGTGGTCATCGGGCCGTCCGGCTCCGGCAAGTCGACCCTGTGCCGGGCCATCAACCGGCTGGAGACGATCGACTCCGGGGCGATCCGCATCGACGGCAAGCCGCTGCCCCAGGAGGGCAAGGAGCTGGCCCGGCTCCGAGCTGACGTGGGCATGGTCTTCCAGTCCTTCAACCTCTTCGCCCACAAGACCGTGCTGGAGAACGTGACGCTCGGTCAGACGAAGGTCCGCAAGGTCGAGAAGAAGGCCGCCGAGGACAAGGCCCGCGCTCTGCTCGACCGGGTCGGCGTGGGGGCCCAGGCGGACAAGTACCCGGCCCAGCTCTCCGGCGGCCAGCAGCAGCGCGTGGCGATCGCCCGGGCGCTCGCCATGGACCCGAAGGTGATGCTCTTCGACGAGCCGACCTCGGCGCTCGACCCGGAGATGATCAACGAGGTGCTGGAGGTCATGCAGCAGCTCGCACGGGACGGCATGACGATGATCGTGGTCACCCACGAGATGGGTTTCGCGCGCTCCGCGGCGAATCGCGTGGTCTTCATGGCGGACGGCCGCATCGTCGAAGAGGCGCAGCCGGACCAGTTCTTCAGCAACCCGCGCAGCGACCGGGCGAAGGACTTCCTCTCGAAGATCCTGCACCACTGACCGCGCGCCGGCGTGTCCGGGCGGCGCGCCGGGCGCACACCGCCCGCACGCCGGTCACGCACCGCTCACGCCCCGCTCGCACGCCGGGCCCGCTCCGGCCCGTACGCCCCGGGCGCACCGCACCCGCCGTACGCACCACACGTACAGCACGTACTGCACACACTGCGCGTACCGCTCGCACCGCGCCCGCATCGATGAGGCCGATCGCGCCCGACGCCAACTTCTTCCGACGCAAAGGATGTTCACCATGAAGCTCAGCAAGACCGCATCCGTGGCCGCCGCGGTGGTCGCGCTCGCGCTGTCCGCGACCGCCTGCGGCAAGTCGGGCAGCCCCAACGACGACTCCGACAAGGCGAGCGGGGGCAAGTCGGCCTCGGCGCTGCCGCCGTACAAGGTGAACACCTCCGCGGACGTGAAGGGTTCGTCGGTCTTCTCGAAGATCAAGGGCAAGAAGATCACCATCGGCACCAAGGCCGACCAGCCCGGCCTCGGCTTCGAGAACCCCACTACCAAGAAGCGCACCGGCTTCGACGTCGAGATCGCCCGCATGATCGCCGCGGACCTCGGCTTCGACGAGGACCACATCACCTGGAAGACGGTGCCCTCGGAGGCCCGCGAGACGCAGATCGCCAGCGGCGGCGTGGACCTGTACGTCGGCACGTACACGATCAACGACGAGCGCAAGAAGCAGATCGACTTCGGCGGCCCGTACTACATCGCCGGCCAGGACCTGCTGGTGAAGTCCGACAGCAAGATCGCGGGCCCGGACGACCTCAAGGGCAAGAAGGTCTGCTCGGCGACCGGTTCCACCCCGCTCCAGCGGATCAAGGAGCCGAAGTACGGCGTCGCGGAGGTCAAGGCCCAGCAGACGTACCAGGTCTGCGTGCAGGATCTGGTCAACGGCTCGGTGGACGCCGTCACGACCGACGACTCGATCCTCAAGGGGTACGCCGCGCAGAACAAGGGCGCCCTGAAGGTCGTCGGCAAGACGTTCTCCAAGGAGCCCTACGGCGTCGGCCTCAAGAAGGGCGACAAGGCGCTGCGCGACGCGGTCAACAACGCGATCAAGGCGCACGAGGACAACGGCGACTGGAAGAAGGCGTACGACGCGACGCTCGGCCTCTCCGGCTCCGCCGCCCCGGCCATTCCCGCGCTCGACCGCTACTGATCCGCCCAGCGGCGGCGGCCGACGCCTGATCGTTCCGCGGCCGCGGCGCCGGTTCCCGTGAGC
>NZ_JBHVHQ010000363.1:0-8058 GCF_042800135.1 Streptomyces sp. NPDC057654
AGGGGGAAGCGGGTGGTGGCCTCGACCTTCCCGGCCTCGCCGAGGACGCGCCGCGCGGCGGTGATCTCGTCGGCGGTGAGCGGATCGAGCGGGTGCGGGGCGGAGGGAAGCGGGGCGGACGGCTGCGGGCCGGGCGGGTTCGTACCGGCCGCCGCTGGGGCCGGGTGGCGCGACGTCATGGGAGTTCTCCTTCAGTTCGTTGCGACGGCGTGGCAGGCCGGACGCTCTGCGGGGAGATGGGCCGGCCGGGCGGGGCGCCTCACCGGACCCTGGCGTGTTTCGGCGCGTCGGATGCCTTCTCCAATTGGAACGCCTCGTTGCCCAGTCCGATACGGGCGTGCAGCGCGGGGCGTACGGACTTCAGGACGAGCCCGTAGACGATGCCGGCGACCGCGGCGGCGCCGATGATTCCCGGCAGGATCCAGCTCAGCGCCGAACCGGGGTCGGCGCCCAGCAGGACGCCGAAGTCCTTGACCGTGAAGGCGGCGATGACCAGCAGCGCGACGGCCGCGACGGCGGAGGCCAGCAGCCGCCACGCCTGGGCGCGGCCCGCGCCGCGCCGTACGAAGAAGGCGATGACGGCGACCGAGGCGGCGGCCATCAGCACGATGATGCCGAGCGCGCCGATGTTGCCCATCCAGGTGAAGAGGTGCAGTACGGGCGCGGTGGGGTCGCCGACGGGGTGGCCGTCGGTGACGGCGAAGAGCACCACGACGACCAGCGCCACCGCGCTCTGGAGCAGCGAGCCGTACGCGGGCGCGCCGCTGGCGGCGTTGGTGCGGCCGAGGGCGGGGGGCAGCAGGCCCTCGCGGCCCATGGCGAAGGCGTAGCGGGCGACGACGTTGTGGAAGCTGAGCATCGCGGCGAACATGCCGGTGACGTAGAAGACGTGCATGACGTCGGTGAAGGCCGGGCCGTAGCGGGCCTCGGTGAGCAGGAAGAGCAGGTTGGGGCCTTCCTTCTGGGCCGTGCCGACGATCGCGGAGGGCCCGGCGGCGACGGTGAGCGCCCAGGAGCTGACGACGAAGAAGAGGGCGACGAAGCCGACGGCGAGGAACATGACGCGGGCGACGAGGACGTTGGGGCGGCTGGTCTCCTCGGCGTAGACGGGGGCCTGTTCGAAGCCGACGAAGGCGGCGATGCAGAAGCACAGCGCGGTGCCGAGGCCCGCGCCGCTGAGGGTGGCGGGGTCGAAGGCGTGCAGCGACACCCCTTCCGCGCCGGGCCGGGTGAAGCCGGCGATGTCGAAGGCGATGACCATCGCGCACTCGACGAGGAGCAGCACGCCGAGCACCTTGGCGTTGAGGTCGATCTTCAGCCAGCCGAGCACGGCGACGATCACGACGGCGCCGAGGGAGGGGATCCACCAGGCGAGGGTGGCGTCGAAGTGGCGGGCGGCGATGTTGGAGACCTCGTAGCCGAAGATGCCGAAGACGCCGACCTGGAGGGCGCTGTAGGCGACGAGGGCCACCAGGGAGGCGGCGGTGCCGGCGGTGCCGCCGAGGCCGCGGGCGATATAGGCGTAGAACGCCCCGGCGTTGTGGACGTGGCGGCTCATCTCGGCGTAGCCGAAGCCGAAGAGCGCGAGGACGACGCCGAGGATGACGAACAGCAGCGGCTGTCCGATCATGCCCATGACACCGAAGGTGGTGGGCATGACCCCGGCCACCACCATCAGCGGCGCGCTGGCCGCGAGTACCGACAGCAGCAGGCCCGGCATGCCGAGCCGGTCGGCGCGGAGCCGTCTGCCCTGTCCTTTGAACGTGCTGATCTCGTGCGCCGTGCCCGTAGCCATCGTGGGATGGTCCTTCCATGGGGAATGCGGGGAGCTGTCGCTGAGTCACACGGAGCCGAGCGCGCTGTCGCGCGCGGCGCGGAACACCTTCTTCGGATCTCGGTCGGGGTAGGACCACGGGGCGCGGGTGGCGTGCGGTCCGATGCGGGTGAAGAGCGCGGCGGCCTCCGCCATCCGGCCCTCCAGGAACTTGGCGTGCGCCAGGAAGTTGAGGTCGATCTTGCGCCGCGGGTGGTCCTCGGCGTCCCATTCGAGCCACCAGTCGAAGGCGCACTTCATGACCTGCCGGGCGCGGCGGGTGGACCAGTGGCCGCTGCGGGCCGGGTCGCGCGGCTCCAGCCCGGCGCGGGCCAGGACACGGTAGCGCTCGGCGTGGGCCACGACCGGCAGGACGGCCAGGGGCGAGTCGGCGGGGGCCCGTTCGGCGGCCCAGGAGGCGAAGTCGTAGACCTCGTGCAGCGGGTCGTCCCGGCCGCCGCTCTGCTCGGCGAGGCAGGCGGCCATCAGGTGGTGCGCGTGGTGGTGGTCCCGGTGCCGGGCCCGTACCTGGTCGAAGGCGCGTACGCATTCGTCGCCCGAGCCGGTGCGGTGGGAGAGGATCTGTAGGGCCAGCCAGGGCGAGGGGTCCGCGGGGTCCATCCGGGCGGCCGACAGGCAGGCCGTGCGCGCCTGTTCGGGGCCGTCCCGGCCGCGCGCGGCCCGGAAGACGGCGGCGCAGGCGAGCAGCGCCGCGGCGTCCGCGCTGTCGGGCTCGGCCAGCTGCCACTCGTGGGCCCAGGCCAGGCTGGTCTTTCCCGCGCCGAGCACGACGAGGCGGTGGCCGCGGCGGTCCCAGTCCCGGCCGGTGCGGGCGAGCAGGTCGCGGGCCTCGGGCCAGCGTCCGCGGGCGAGCGCGTCGCGGGCCGCGGCGAGGGGTGCGTCGTCGAGCGCCGGGTCGAACGCGGGACCGTCCTTGTTCCGCGGCCGGCCCAAGGGCGGCGGAGGGGTCATCGGCTGACTTCCTCCATGGCGCACGTCCCCTCCGGGCGCGGGGTCAGCGCGTCCGCCTACAGATACAGGCCCTGGTACGGGCACGGGTTCAGGCACAGGCTCAAGTTCGGGCTCGGGCTCGGGCTCGCGTGAGTCACGGATACGGACTCATTTGATCACGCACAGCAAACCGGTCCCCATGGGTCCGAGTCAAGAGCGGTCGCGGGACTGAACTTTCCCCAACTCCGAAGGGAAAGCGGAGAGTTGATCAACAGGATCGTTTCACCGGAGCTCTACGGGCCTACGGGGACAGGGGCGTACGCTCGCCCCATCGCCCCCACCTCAGCCGACGGCCTTCGCCGCCGCCCGCCCCGCCGTGCGCCCCGAGAAGAGGCAGCCGCCGAGGAACGTGCCCTCCAGCGAGCGGTACCCGTGCATCCCCCCGCCGCCGAACCCGGCGGCCTCCCCCGCCGCGTACACGCCCGGCAGCACCTCGCCGCCCTCGGTCAGCACCCGCGAGGAGAGGTCGGTCTCCAGGCCGCCGAGCGTCTTGCGGGTCAGGATGCTCAGCCGCACGGCGATCAGCGGCCCGGCGCCGGGGTCGAGGAGCCGGTGCGGCGCGGCGGTGCGGATCAGCCGGTCGCCGAGGTAGCGGCGCGCCCCGCGCACGGCGGTGACCTGGAGGTCCTTGGTGAACGGGTTGGTCATCTCCCGGTCGCGCGCCACGATCTCGTCGCGCAGTTCCTCCTCGACGATGAGCGGCTCCTTGGTCAGCTCGTTCATGCCGCGCACCAGCGCGCCGAGGTCGCGTTCCACGACGAAGTCGGCGCCGTGGTCCATGAACGCCTTGACGGGCGCGGGCACGGCGGTGCGCACGCGGTCGAGCACGCCGCGCAGGCTCTTGCCGGTCAGGTCCGGGTTCTGCTCGGAGCCCGAGAGGGCGAACTCCTTGCCGATGATGCGCTGGTCGAGCACGAACCACGTGTAGTCGTAGCCGGTCTCCATGATGTGTTCGAGGGTGCCGAGCGTGTCGAAGCCGGGGAACAGCGGCACCGGCAGCCGCCGGCCGATCGCGTCCAGCCAGAGCGAGGAGGGGCCGGGCAGGATGCGGATGCCGTGCCGGGCCCAGATCGGGTGCCAGTTCTCGATGCCCTCGGTGTAGTGCCACATGCGGTCGGGGTTGATGATCCGGCCCCCGGCGCGCTCGGTGATGCCGAGCATCGCCCCGTCCACGTGCGCCGGCACCCCGCTGAGCATCCGGGTGGGCGGCGGACCGAGCCGTTCCGGCCAGTTCGCCCGTACGAGGTCGTGGTTGCCGCCGATGCCGCCGGAGGTGACGATCACGGCCTGGGCGCGCAGCTCGAAGGAGCCGGTCACCTCGCGGCTGCTGGCCGTGCCGCGCGCCGCCGAGCTGGGCTGGAGCACCTCGCCGCAGACGGTGTCGACGGCGCCCGCGCTGCGGGTCAGGGTGGTGACGCGGTGCCGGAAGCGCAGGTCGACGAGGCCGCGCGCGGCGGCGGCCCGTACCCTGCGCTCGAACGGCGCGACGAGGCCGGGGCCGGTGCCCCAGGTGATGTGGAACCTCGGCACGGAGTTGCCGTGCCCGGTGGCCGCGTACCCGCCGCGCTCGGCCCACCCGACGACGGGGAAGAAGCGGACGCCCCGCTCGTGCAGCCAGGCCCGCTTCTCGCCCGCCGCGAAGTCGACGTACGCCTCGGCCCAGCGGCGCGGCCAGTGGTCCTCCGGACGGTCGAAGCCCGCGGCTCCCTGCCAGTCCTG
The DNA here is from genome assembly GCF_042800135.1 of Streptomyces sp. NPDC057654. Classification (NCBI taxonomy): domain Bacteria; kingdom Bacillati; phylum Actinomycetota; class Actinomycetes; order Kitasatosporales; family Streptomycetaceae; genus Streptomyces; species Streptomyces sp. NPDC057654. The sequence goes on from NZ_JBHVHQ010000363.1 coordinate 4,544, forward strand.
CCAGGCCAGCTCGTGGCTGTCGCGGACGCGCAGCCGGCGCTGCTCGGGCGAGTCGACGAGGAAGAGGCCTCCGAAGGAGAAGTGCGCCTGGCCGCCGATGGACCGTTCGGGCTCCTGGTCGAGCAGGATGACCCGGCGGCCGGCCGCGGCGAGTTCGGCGGTGGCGGCGAGCCCGGCCAGGCCGGCCCCGATCACGATCACGTCTGCGTCGTAGGCCATGGTGCGTCCGTCCTGCTCGGCTGGGTCGCTGCGCTGCGGCTGGTCGCTTTGATCCTCGGATCGCGCGGCCCAATGCGTCAACTGTTCGGGTGCCGGTACGCGCCGCCGGAGCGCCCCGCGCCCGTACGCCGCCGCCCGGCGTACGCCCCGGCTGCCGCGCCCGCGCACGGACGGCACACGGGTGGCACACTGAAAAACCGGGTACTCGGCCGCCGCGCCGCCCCCGACGGCGGCTAAGGTCTTCTGCCAAGTCCTCCACACCCGGCCGGTCTTGAGGTACGCGACGTGACTGTCCTCGTCTTCATCTACGCCGTGGGAGCAGCCTGCTGCCTGGGCGTCGGCTTCGTCTTCCAGCAGAACGCGGCGCAGCAGGCCCCGATGAGCGACTTCCTCTCCCCGCGGCTGCTGCTCGATCTCATCCGGATGCCGCGCTGGGTGGCGGGCATCGCGCTGATGGTGGCGGGCATGGTGCTCGGCGCGCTGGCGCTGGGCTGGGGCGAGGTGTCGCTGGTGGAGCCGCTGCTGGCGACGAACCTGCTGTTCGCGATGGCCCTGTCCAGACGGCAGACGGGGCAGCCGCTCGGCTGGACGGGGTGGGGCGGGCTGTGGCTGCTGGCGGGCGGTGTGACGGCCTTCATCGTGGCGGGCCGGCCACACGGCGGGGATACCGTCGCGTCCCCGCTGCGCCACTGGCTGATCATCGGCCTGATGCTGGGGTGCGCGCTGCTGATGACGCTGGCCGCGAAGCGCGTGCGGATGAGCGCCGAGGCGGTGCTCCTGGCGGTGGCGGCGGGTCTGCTGTACGGGCTCCAGGACGCGCTGACCCGTGTCAGCAGCGAGCGGCTCTCGGACGGCGGCTGGTCGGCGCTGGTGACGGGCTGGCAGCCGTACGGCGTGCTGGTGCTCGGCATCACCAGCCTGGTGCTGGTGCAGAGCGCCTTCGAGACGGCCCCGCTGCGGATGTCGCTACCCGCCCTCACCGCCGCCCAGCCGCTGGCCGGCATCGTCTGCGGCGTCGGCTTCCTCGGCGACCGGCTCCGGATGACGACGGGCGCGCTGGCCTGGGAGGCGGCGGGCATCGCGGCGATCGTCGTGGGCATCGTCCTGATCGGCCGCCACCCGGCGATGCCGGCGGGGACGTCGGAGGCCGGGCGCGTACGGGACCTCCAGCCGCGCTGAGGAGCGGCCGAGGAGCGGCCGGCGTACGCCGTCGCGGCGCGTCCCGGCGCGGATGATGTGATGGGCGCATGGCTGATACATCCGAGGAGACGCCGCTCTCGGCGGACGAACTGCTGGACATCGTGGACGACCGTGACGAGGTCGTCGGGCAGGCGCGGCGCGGCGACGCGTACGCGCGCGGGCTGCGCCACCGGTGCGCCTTCATCCTCGTGCGGGACGGCGAGGGGCGGATCTTCGTGCACCGGCGCACCGCGCGGAAGCTGGTCTTCCCCTCGCACTACGACATGTTCGTGGGCGGGGTCGTCGGGGCGGGCGAGTCGTACGACGAGGCGGCGCTGCGCGAGGCGGAGGAGGAGCTGGGCGTGCGCGGGCTGCCCGCGCCGCTGCCGCGGCTGAAGTTCCTCTACACCTCGCCCGAGACGGGTCACAGCTGGTGGTCGTGGGTCTACGAGGTGCGCTGCGACCTTCCGGTCGATCCGCAGGCGGAGGAGATCGACTGGCACGCGTTCCTCACCGAGGAGGAGCTGGACGAGCGGCTCGCCGAGTGGGACTGGACGCCGGACGGGCTGGACGCGTACCGGAGGCTGCGGCTGCTGGCCGGCGAGCACGGAGAGCTCGAAAAGTATGGAAAGCACAGCAAGTAGAGTCCAGTCATGATCGATCGTGGCCGCGCCCCCTCCGGAGCCCTCTCGTCCGCCGCCGCGACCGTGCGCCTGTGGTTCGCCCCCCGGCGGATCCACGAGGAGGGCACGACCCCCGACTACCGCTTCACGCTCGCCAACGAGCGCACCTTCCTGGCCTGGCTGCGCACCTCGCTGGCACTGGTGGGCGGCGGCTTCGCGGTCGATCAGTTCCTGCCCCACATATCCCGGCCGCTGCGGATCTCGCTGGCGCTGGTGCTGCTGGTGGGCGGCGCGCTGTGCGCGGTGCGGGCGGTGAACCAGTGGGTGCGCTGCGAGCGGGCGATGCGGCGCGGCGAGGACCTGCCGATCAGCCGGTTCCCGACAGTGCTGGGGCTGCTGCTCGCGGTGCTCTCGGTGGTGCTGGTGCTCGTGATCGCCTTCGGCTGGGCGGGCTGATGGCGGTCGGGGAGCCGGAGGAGTACGAGCGGCGGGACCCGGGGCTCCAGCCGGAGCGGACGCGCATGGCGTGGCGGCGTACGACGCTGTCCTGCGCGGTGGCCGGGGTGCTCGCCGTGCGGCAGGCCCTGCGCAGCGGCCCGGACGTGCTCGCCGTGCTGGTCGTGGCGCTGCTCGCCCTCGTCCTCCTGGCCTTCCTCGCCGCCGCCGACCGCCGCATGCACACCCTGAACGCGCCGCGCCCGCCCGCCCTGTCCCCGCGGGCGGCCGCGGCCGCCGCCGGGTGCGCGATCGCGCTGGCGGCACTGGGGGCGGGGCTGCTGCGCTGAGGCCCCGGCCTCGTCTCCGGCCCCGCCCCGTCCGTCACCAGCGCGGCACCGCCGGCGTCCGCCATTCGGGATCCGCCATCCGCATGGCCTCCGCGTCGTCGCGTTCGCGCATCGTGCCGTCGTCGTCCAGCCAGCGGCGGTGGAGGGCGGCGAGGGCGGTTTCTCCGCCGTCTACCGCGTCCTGTCGGCCTTCGAGGACAGCGGGCGGGGGCGTCGGGGACGGTGAGGCAGCCGTCCTCGAAGGTGTGGCGCCGGGTGATGACGTCCTCGGTCTGCCAGGGGTAGTGGCTGTCGCAGGCGTAGTCGAGGTTGGGCACGGTGGCGGCGACGTGCGTCATGGCCGCGAGGCTGATGCCCAGATGGGTGTTGGAGTGCATGGACAGACCGACGCCGAAGGTGCGGCAGATCGCGGCGAGTTCGCGGGTGTTGCGCAGCCCGCCCCAGTAATGGTGGTCAGAGAGGACGACCTGCACGGCGTCGCGGGTGAACGCCTCGCGTATCTCGGGGAAGGTCGTCACGCACATATTGGTGGCGAGCGGCACCCCGGCCCCCGCGGCGACCTCCGCCATCCGGTCGGTGCCGCTGGCCGGGTCCTCCAGGTATTCGAGTATGTCGCCCAGCTCGCGGGCCACGCGCAGGGACGTCCCGACGGACCAGGCGCCGTTGGGGTCGAGGCGCAGCGGCCGGCCGGGGAAGGCCGCGGCGAGGG
>NZ_JBHVHQ010000364.1:0-8020 GCF_042800135.1 Streptomyces sp. NPDC057654
CGTCGAGAGGTGCCCCGGCTGGGGCGCGGGGAACTGCGCGAGCGGCCACCGGCGGCCCGCAGCCGAAGGACTTGGCGGGGGGCGCAGGCGGGGACGTCTAGTTCCCGCTAGTTCCCGCGGGGAATCTTTTTGCCGTAGTCGACCATTTGGTCCTTGGCCGGGGCGGACAGGGCGAAGTCCTTGTCCCAGTCGGTCAGCTGGACCACCCCCGCCCCGCCGCCCCGCTGCAAGCGCAGCGGATACGGCGTGCCCTTGAGGGAGACGTCCAGCGTGCCGCCGCTGCCGCCGTCGCCGCTGACGCGGATGGTGCGGGTGCCGGCGACGGAGCCGTGGTCGCCGCGGGTGAGCTTGCCGTGCAGGCCCAGGACGCCGTCCAGCAGCACGGCCTTGTCGGTGAAGCCGCTGAGCTCCTTGTACGAGGGGTCGCCGGACGGGACCTTCACATACTTGGCGTCCAGCTTGTCGGCGGCGGAACCGCCGTTCTTCCCGCTCTTGGAGTCCTTCTCGTGCGACCAGAAGGCGGCATCCGCCTTCAAGTACAGGTCCCCGCCGATGCTCAGCAGTTGGAACGTGCTCGCCTCGCTGGCGACCTTGCCCGAGCCGCCGTTCTTCTTGAGCCGCATGTCGAGCTTGTACGTATGGCCCCGGCTGACCAGATTGCCGGTGAGGTGCACCGCGCTCGCGCCCTCCGCCGCCGTGCGCGCCTTGGCCTCGATGGCCGGCGCCGCCAGCTTGCCCACGCCGTTCGTCCCCGCGTCGGGGTCCTCGGCGCACCCCGTGAGCGCCGCCGCCAGGCTCGCGCACATGGCCCCCACGAGAGCCGCGTTCCGGGTTCGCACGTCTGCTCTTGCCTCCTGATGCCGATGCAGTACGGAGCGTACCCGTGCCGTCCATGGGCAGTCGTCAGGAACCGTACGGCCGCCGTCCCCACGGCGGTGCGCACCGGGTCACGCTAGCCTGAAACTGACATTGAGCCAGATATACCCGCAGAGAAGGAGGAACACGACATGGCGTCTGGCGCCCCCAGGGTGTTCATCTCGCACCTCTCGGGAGTCGCCGTCTTCGATCCCAACGGCGACCAGGTGGGACGGGTCCGCGATCTCGTCGTGATCCTGCGCGTCGGCGGCCGGCCGCCGCGCGTGCTGGGGCTCGTGGTCGAGGTGGTCAGCAGGCGCCGGATCTTCCTTCCGATGAGCCGGGTGACGGGCGTCGAGTCCGGGCAGGTCATCACCACCGGCGTGGTCAATATGCGGCGCTTCGAACAGCGTGCCTCCGAGACCCTCGTCCTGGGTGAGCTGCTCGACCGGCGGGTGCGGCTGGTGGAGAGCGGCGAGGAGGTGACCGTCCTGGACGTGGCCATGGCCCAGCTGCCGGCCCGCCGCGACTGGGAGATCGACAAGGTCTTCGTGCGCAAGGGCAAGGGCGGCGCGCTGCGCCGCAGGGCGGAGGCGCTGACCGTCGAATGGTCGGCCGTCACCGGTTTCTCCCTGGAGGAGCACGGGCAGGGCGCGGAGAACCTGCTCGCCGCCTTCGAGCAGCTGCGCCCGGCCGACCTCGCGAACGCCCTGCACCACCTCTCCGCCAAGCGGCGCTCGGAGGTGGCCGCCGCGCTGGACGACGACCGGCTCGCGGACGTGCTGGAGGAGCTGCCCGAGGACGACCAGGTGGAGATCCTCGGCAAGCTCAAGGAGGAGCGCGCGGCCGACGTGCTGGAGGCCATGGACCCCGACGACGCCGCCGACCTCCTCTCCGAGCTGCCGGAGGAGGAGAAGGAGCGGCTGCTGACGCTGATGCAGCCGGGCGACGCCGCGGACGTACGGCGGCTGCTGGCGTACGAGGAGCGGACCGCGGGCGGCCTGATGACCACCGAGCCGATCGTGCTCCAGCCCGACGCCACCGTCGCCGACGCCCTGGCCCGGGTGCGCAACCCCGATCTGTCGCCCGCGCTCGCCGCCCAGGTGTACGTCTGCCGGCCGCCCGACGAGACGCCGACCGGCAAGTACCTGGGCACCCTGCACTTCCAGCGGCTGCTGCGCGATCCGCCGTTCACGCTCGTCAGCTCGATCGTGGACAGCGATCTGCTGCCGCTGCCGCCGGACACCCCGCTGACCGCCGTCACCAGCTATCTGGCGACGTACAACATGGTCTCCGCCCCTGTCGTCGACGAGAGCGGCTCGCTGCTGGGCGCGGTGACCGTCGACGACGTCCTGGACCATCTGCTGCCCGACGACTGGCGGGAGCGGGACCTGCACGGCCCGCCGGGCGCGGAGTTCGAGCCGGAGGGGGCCGACGGTGAGCGGTAGCCGTCTCGATCAGCCCAGGGACCGTCGGCGGAGCCTGCTGCCTGCGTACGACCCGGAGGCGTTCGGCCGGTTCTCGGAGAAGATCGCGCGCTTCCTCGGCACCGGCCGCTTCATCGTCTGGATGACGGTCGTCATCATCCTGTGGGTGGTGTGGAACACCTCGGCCCCTGTTCACCTGCGGTTCGACCGCTATCCGTTCATCTTCCTGACGCTGATGCTGTCGCTTCAGGCGTCGTACGCGGCCCCGCTGATCCTGCTGGCGCAGAACCGGCAGGACGACCGGGACCGGGTCAATCTGGAGCAGGACCGCAAACAGAACGAGCGCTCCATCGCGGACACGGAGTATCTGACGCGCGAGGTGGCCGCGCTGCGGATGGGGCTCGGGGAGGTCGCGACGCGTGACTGGATGCGCTCCGAACTCCAGGATCTGCTCAAGGAGATCGAGGAGCGCAGGCTGCGGGAGCCGGACCCGGAGCGCTGACCGCCGGGGCTGACGCGGAGGCCGCCCCTCGGTCGCCGCGGGGCCCCTTTGTGACCCCGCCCACCGCCGCCCGCCTGCGCTCCACCGCACGCCCGTACCGCCGTACCATCGTCGGTATGGCTACCGACACGCCCCAAGGCTCCGCGCCGAGCGAGGACGCCGTACGCGCCGCGCTCGCGACGGTGAACGACCCCGAGATCCACCGCCCCATCACCGAGCTGGGGATGGTCAAATCGGTGGAGATCGCGGCGGACGGCTCGGTCGCGGTCGCGGTCTATCTGACGGTCTCGGGCTGTCCCATGCGCGAGACGATCACTTCGAACGTGCGGGAGGCCGTCGCCTCCGTCGACGGCGTGCGCGGCGTCACCGTCGAGCTGGACGTCATGAGCGACGAGCAGCGCAAGGAACTGGCGGCCTCGCTGCGCGGCGGCACGGCCGAGCGCGAGGTGCCCTTCGCCCGGCCCGGCTCGCTCACCCGCGTCTACGCGGTGGCCTCCGGCAAGGGCGGCGTCGGCAAGTCCTCGGTGACGGTCAACCTGGCGGCGGCGATGGCGGCCGACGGGCTCAAGGTCGGCGTCGTGGACGCGGACATCTACGGGCACTCGGTGCCGCGCATGCTGGGCGCGGAGGGCCGTCCCACCCAGGTCGAGAACATGATCATGCCGCCGTCGGCGAACGGCGTGAAGGTCATCTCGATCGGCATGTTCACCCCCGGCAACGCGCCCGTGGTGTGGCGCGGGCCGATGCTGCACCGGGCGCTCCAGCAGTTCCTCGCGGACGTCTTCTGGGGCGATCTGGACGTGCTCCTGCTCGATCTGCCGCCGGGCACCGGCGACATCGCGATCTCCGTCGCGCAGCTGGTGCCGAACGCCGAGATCCTGGTCGTGACGACGCCGCAGCAGGCCGCGGCCGAGGTCGCCGAGCGGGCCGGTTCGATCGCCGTACAGACCCATCAGAAGATCGTCGGCGTGGTCGAGAACATGTCCGGGCTGCCCTGCCCGCACTGCGACGAGATGGTGGACGTCTTCGGCACGGGCGGCGGCCAGCGGGTCGCCGAGGGGCTGACGAAGACGACCGGCGCGCAGGTGCCGGTGCTGGGCTCGATCCCGATCGACGTGCGGCTGCGCGAGGGCGGCGACGAGGGCAAGCCGGTGGTGCTGACCGACCCGGGCTCCCCTGCGGGCAGCGCGCTGCGGACGATCGCGGGCAAGCTCGGCGGCCGGCAGCGGGGGCTGTCCGGGATGTCGCTGGGGATCACCCCGCGCAACAAGTTCTGAACGAGCGGCAGCAAGCGGCGTGGTAAGGGGCGGCCTCCATTGGATGCCGCCCCTTACCGCTCGCCTTGGCGCGTACGTCCGTACGCGCCGTGCTCAGCGCTCGTGGCCCTGCGTTCGTGGCTCAGCGCTCGCGGCTCAGCGCCCGTACGACGCGATGTCCTTGATCGCCGAGAAGCCGAGCCCGTACGCGCTCATGCCGCGCCCGTACGCGCCCACGTGGACCCCGTCGCCGGTCGATCCGGCCAGCACCCAGCCGTACTCGGACTCGCGGTAGCGGAAGTCGGTGGGCACGCCGTCCACGGACAGCGACAGCAGCGACCAGTCCGGGCCCTTCAGGTCGTCGGCCAGTTCCCAGGCGATCGCCGTCTGCTGGTCCAGCCAATCCTGGCGCAGCCCGCGCTCCATCTTCGCGGGCCAGGTGCACGCCAGCAGCCCGGAACCGGCGAGCCAGGCCGCCGAGGAGACCGAGGTGGCCTCCAGCACGCCCGTGCCGTCCGCGCTGCGCCGCACCGGGCGGTCCGCGATGGTCACCACGACCGCGAATCTCTGCTGGTCCGGACTCTGGTCCAGGCGCAGCGAGGGCTCCTCGCCGTGGCCGATGGAACCGTGCTCGACCGTGTCGTCCGCTGCGGTGCCGACCTGCATCAGCCAGCGGGGCCCGGTATACGCGTCGTCCAGGCCGTACCAGGGGAACGAGGCCAGCAGATACCCGTCGACGGACCGCCGGGCGCGGGACGCTCCTCGCGGTGCTTCCCGCGCCGCCGGCGCGGCCTCACCGGCGGGCGCCTCGGCCGTACCGGCTCCCTGCGCCTCTACCCGACTCGTCGTCTCCATCTGCGCGGCGCCTCCTCATTACCCCGTTGTCGCGGACGCGCCGCCTCCTCGGACGACGTCGCCCCGGACAAAGGGAGGATAGCCATACTGGCCCGTCCCGTAGGCCATACGGGGGATCAGGTGGCGTCGGGGTCGAAGGGCGGGCGCTCGTCCGGGGCCGGCTTCTCCCGCTTCTTCAGCAGGTCGGGGCCGCCGGAAGGGGCGGCCGGCGCGGAGGGGGCGGCGGGCGGCGGCGCGTCCTCCTCGCGGCCGTGCACGGCGTCCGTGACCTCGGCCATCTCCTTGCGCAGGTCGAAGCCGTTGCGGATCTCCTTGAGGCCCAGCTCGTCCTTGTCCAGGACGTGCTTGCGCACGAACGTCTTCGGGTTGAGGTCCTCGAACTCGAAGTCCTTGAACTCCGGCCCCAGCTCGGAGCGGATGTCTTCCTTCGCGCTGTCCGAGAACTCCCTGATCTTCCGAATGGTCCGCGAGACGTCCTGGATCATCTTCGGCAGTTTGTCCGGGCCGAAAATGAGCACCGCAAGGATGACGAGCGCGACCAGCTCTAGGGGTCCTATGTCGAAGAACACCTTGCAGCTCCTTGATACGTCTGTGGCCGACGGGCCAGGCCGCCTATCACGGTACCTGCCTGCGCATGCCCTTCGGGAGACACCCGGACCAACATCAGGCCAAAGCTCGGGCCCGGCGTGCCGTTCGGACGGCCCGCCGGGGCTCCGGAGTCAGTCGCCACTGGCGGAGCCGAGGGTCAGCCGGGCAGTGCGGGTCTTGCCGTCGTGCTCGACGGTGAGGGTCAGCGTGTCCCCCGGGCGGTGGCTGCGGATCTTGACGATCAGCTCCTGGCCGCTGCGCACCGCCGCCCCGTCCAGCTGCGTGATCACGTCTCCCGGCTTGAGTCCCGCCTTGTCGCCGGGGCCGTCCGGGGTGACGGCGGGGCCCTTGACTCCCTTGGAGTTCACCCGCGCGCCCTCGCCGGAGTAGGCCATGTCGACGGTGACGCCGATCACGGGGTGGGCGGCCCGGCCCGTGTTGATCAGCTCCTCGGCCACGCGGCGGGCCTGGTTGATCGGTATCGCGAAGCCCAGGCCGATGGAACCGCCCTGGCTGCCTTCGAGGCCGCCGGAGCCATTGCTCACGGAGCGGATGGCGCTGTTGATCCCGATGACGCGCGCCTTCCCGTCCACCAGGGGGCCGCCGGAGTTGCCGGGGTTGATCGGGGCGTCGGTCTGGAGGGCGTCGACGTAGCTGGTGTCGCTGCCGTCCTGCTTCTCGCCGCCGGCCGTTATCGGCCGCTCCTTGGCGCTGATGATCCCCGACGTCACCGTGCCCGCCAGCTCGTAGGGCGCGCCGAAGGCGACCACCGGGTCGCCGACCTGTGCCGAGTCGGAGTTGCCCAGGGCCAGGGGCTTGAGGCCGGTGACCCCGGAGACCTTGATGACCGCCAGGTCGTAGCCGCTGTCCCGGCCGACGACGGTCGCCTTCGCCGTCCGGCCGCCGCTGAACGTCACCGATATCTCGCCGTCGTCCCCGGCCGGCTCCACGACGTGGTTGTTGGTGAGGATGTGCCCCCGCTTGTCCAGCACGAAGCCGGTGCCGGTGCCCTGCTCGCTGGCGCCGCGCACATGGATCGTCACGACGCCGGGCAGCACGGCGGAGGCGATGCTCGCGGTCGAGCCGGGGGCGCGGCCGGCCCGCTCGGCCGGCGCCTGCGGCAGGCTCACATCGGTGATGCTGCCGTTCCGCTCCAGATACGCCCCGATGCCGCCGCCGATCCCGCCGGCCACCAGCGCCACCACGACGATCGCGGCCGTCAGCCGGCCCCGCCCCCACGGCTTGCCCTCCGGCCGCTCGGGACGCGGCTCGCCCCAGGGGTCGTACCCCTGCCACTGCGCCGCGGGCGCGGGCGGCGTCCCATACCCCGCGCCACCGCCGTACGGGCCGGGCTGCGGCTGCTGCCCGTACGGGCCCTCCGCGGGAGCCGCCATGCCACCGACGTGGGGAGCGGGCCGCCCGTACGGGCCCGGCTGTTCGTACGAGCCGTCGGCGGTACCCGCAGTCGGCCGCTGCACGGGCGGCGCGGGCGCCCACGGCCCGGGGCCGCCGTACGGGGGCGTCCCGTAGGGATCGGGGTCGTGCAGGGGCTTACCGGGGACGGCCTGCCCCGCGGCCGGGAAGGCCATGGTGGGGCGATCGGCCACGGGCTGCCCGCCCGCAGCGGCGTCGGCTCCCGACGAGTGCGAGGACACGTCCGTATCGGCTGGTCGAGCGGCAGCGGCCTGCCCCGAATCCCCCTCGGGCCGCCGGTCGGAGACTGTGCCCGCGTCGGTCGCCGCATCGGTGGACGGCGCGCCGTCAGGCGCATCGGCGGCGGGCGGCGGCCCGGCCGTGGTGCCCCCGGCCGCCTCCGAGGCGCCCACGGCGCCAACGGCCGGCTGCGGACGGCTCCACCACTTCGGCTTGGGCCCGGGGGCCTTCGCGTCGTCCATGTTCTCCCCACAGTTCACCTGCGACCCGGCGCGGACCGGGCGGTCGGTCGCATGGACCGCCTGTCGCATGGCCCACCTGGAGATTCAACCAGGTCGGCGCGGGTTCGCGCAGGGGGCCGTCAGGGGTGCGGGGTCAGTGCGGAGGCGGCGTTGGCGGTGACCAGCCGGCTGGCGGCGTCGGACGGGGGCGGGGCCGCCGGGGCCTGGATGGGGGCCGGGACGTCGGACGGGCCGGACACCGGCGGCTCGACCTCCGCGGCCGGCCGTACGAGCGGCGACACCGTGCTCCCGGAGCGCGGCTGCGCCGCGAACGGACCCATCGGCGGCTGCGCGTGCGTCGTCGCCGTCGGCAACGACGCCCCGAACCGCTCCCCCGGCGCGCTGAACATGGAGGGCCGGTCCCGCGAGGCGGCCGCGAGCCCGATCTCCCGCCGGGTGCCGTCCGCGTTGAGCGTCCCGAACGACGGCGTCCCCGGCGCGTCCGACCGGGCGCTCGGGGTGTCCATGGCCGCGTCCAGCGGCAGCGCGCCGCCGAGTGCGAACGCGGCGAGCGAGACCGCCCCGGCCGCGGCGAAGGCGAAGCGGCGACCGCGCGGGCCCGGCCGCTCCACCTCGTGGATGCGGAAGCCGCGCTCACGGGGC
>NZ_JBHVHQ010000365.1:0-7997 GCF_042800135.1 Streptomyces sp. NPDC057654
GCGTAGCCCCGTCGCCGACCCCGCCCGTCGCCGACCCGGGGTCGGCGGCGGCGTGCGGCTCCTGCGGGCACATGCCCGTACGCCGCGCCACATACGGCTTGCAGAAGTCGAGGTCGAACGTGCGCTGGCTGTCGACCTCCCACAGCAGCGGCTCGGCCTGATTGCGTCCGCAGACGGCCTCGATGCCCCACAGGTGCACGCGCGCGCCGTACCCCTGCGCCGCCTCGACGGCCGATACCAGGTCCTCGTCGCCGCCGATGAGTGCGGCGTCGCTGATGGCGCGGTGCCGGGCGAGCGACTCCAGGTCGCTGCGGATGAGCGAGTCGACGCCCTTCTGCTGGTTGTTGGCGTTGAGGTTGCCGAGCCGCACCTTGACGTCCGGCAGCTCGGCGATGCGCTGCTGCTCCGTGGTGTGGATGCGGCGGCGCGCCCCGTCGTACCAGTAGACGCGCAGCAGCCGGCTGTCGGGGAAGATCGTGCGCGCCCGGTCGATGAACGCTTCGATCAGCCCTTCCGAGTCGAGCTCGAAGGCGCGGCGGTCCTCCGTCCCGGCGACGAGTCTGCCCGCGGCGGCGTAGACATAGCCGGCGTCCACGAAGATCGCATGCGTGGAGGGGGTGGTCGCCACTTCCGCGAGGACGCGCGTGAGGAGCTCGTTGGCGCGCTCGATGCCGGTGGCGATGGCGGTGAGGTCGATGGGCCGCGAGGGCTGGACGTCGTTCATACGGGCCTCATTGTCCGGGGGCCCGCGCGGCGGGCACAACCGGCCGCTTCACCAGCAGATACTTAGGCTCCCGAAAATTTTCTTTAGCGTAGGGAATCTTTTCATAGTGCACCTCGTTGTACCCATCAGGAACGGGGCGCACTGACGCGCCGCGCACCATTACTCATCAGTTCTCCTCAGGAGGATCAGACGAAGGGAGAAGCCATGCGCTTCGAGATCATGCGACTGGACGATGTGGACGGCAACGCCGTCGACAGCACCGTCGTGGACGCCGCCTCCGTCAATCGGATCGTGCAGCAGGCCGCAGCGATCGGCCAGCGCATCTATATCCGCCCGGCCGACACCGCGGTCCGGTAACGCCTTACGCAGTACCCCTATAACGCCGAGCGCCCCGTACAGAAGGTACGGGGCGCTTCGTGGTCTCCGGAGCGTGGAGCCGTACACCTGATGATGAGGTGTACGGCTCCACGCCGGGGGCGGCCGACTGCCGCGGCTACACCCCCTGTACGACTTGGGTGACGCCGTTGATGATCTGCTGCACCGCGAGCGCGGAGAGCATCATGCCGGCGAGCCGCGTCACGAGCACCACACCGCCGTCCTTGATCACCCGGATGATCAGCAGCGAATAGCGCATCACCAGCCACAGCACCACGTGCATGGCGGCGATCGCGGCCCATACCGAGACCTGCTCCCCGACGCCGTGCGCGTGCTGCACCGCGAGGATCACCGAGACGATCGCGCCGGGCCCGGCCAGCAGCGGCATGCCCAGCGGTACGAGCGCGACGTTGACGTCCTTGGTCTGCGTCGGCTGCTCGGACTTCCCGGTCAGCAGGCTGAGCGCCACGAGCAGCAACAGCAGCCCGCCCGCGATCATCAGCGCGGGCGGCGTGATGTGCAGCCGGCCCAGGATCTGGTGGCCGAAGAGCCCGAAGACGGCGATGACGCCGAACGCGACCGTGGCGGCCTGCCACGCCATCTTGCGCTGGATCTTGGCGGGGCGGCCGGAGGTGAGGGCGAGAAAGATGGGCGTGATGCCGGGCGGGTCCATGATCACAAATAGCGTGACAAAAAGGGACCCGAAGACAGCAAAGTCGAACACAGTGATGGCCTTGCACGAGGTGGTACGAGTGAGGGGTATCGAAGGGGGGAAGCGGACGACGCTACGAGCCCACGGCGGCGCTACTGGCCGCCCGGCCGTGCATACGACCGGCTCGGCTTACGGACTCGGGTGGTTCGGGCTCCGCGTACGGGCTCAGCCGCCCGCGCCGGGCACGGGGAAGGCGCCGGTCGCGCGGCGCGTGATCTCGCCGTAGATCTCGGGGTCGGTCGTGAACTCGCCGAGCTCACACGCCTTGCGGCTGCCGTGGTAGTCGCTGGAGCCGGTGGTCAGCAGCCCGAGGTCGGCGGCGAGCCCGCGCAGCCGGGCGCGGGTCGGCTCGTCGTGGTCCATGTGGTCGACCTCGATGCCGTCGAGACCGGCGGCGGCCAGTTCGGCTATCGCGCTCTCCGGTACGCACCGGCCGCGCTTGAGCGCCATCGGGTGCGCGAAGACGGTGACGCCGCCCGCGGCCTTGACCAGGCGGATGGCCTCGAAGGGGTCGAACTCGTACTTGTCGACGTACGCGCGCCCGTCGTTCGCGATCCACTGCGGCGTGAAGGCGTCGGAGACGCTGTCGACGACGCCCAGCTCGACGAGGGCCGCGGCCACGTGCGGCCGCCCGACGGCTCCGTCCCCGGCGATCGCCGCCACCCGCTCCCAGGTGATGGGGACGCCGAGCTCCTGGAGCTTGGCGACCATGCCCTGGGCGCGGGGCACCCGGCCGTCGCGCACGAGCTCGCGCTCGCGCCACAGCTCGGGCTCCCGCGGGTCGAAGAGGTAGGCGAGCATGTGCATGCCGATGCCGTCGTCGTCCGGCGAGTCGACGGTCCAGCGGCAGGAGAGTTCGGCGCCGGTGACCAGGGTCAGCCCGGCGGGCAGGGCCGCGATGGCCTCCGCGTAGCCGCCGACGCTGTCGTGATCGGTCAGCGCCACGACGTCCAGCCCGGCCGCGGCGGCGTTGCGCACCAGCTCGGCGGGGGTGTCCATGCCGTCCGACGCCGTGGAGTGGGTGTGCAGGTCGATGCGCACGGCACGGCTCCAGACTCGGCTCGGGACACGAAGGGGACCTGATCAGGATAACCGCCGTTCGAACACGGCCGTGCCAGCCGCCTGCGGCGACCCGGCCGCACGCGCTACCCCGCCGCCCCGTACGTACCGCGCCCGCGGGCGCGACCGTCAGTGGGCGTCGGGGGACGCCACTACCGCACGGCCTCTCCGCGCGCCCTGCACGTAGACACACCCGCCGCCTTGTACGTACCGCCCCCCGCGAGCGCGATCGCCGGCGGGTGTCGGGGTAGCGCACCGTCGCCGCACGGCCCTCAGCGAGAGGCGGGGGCGCGCCGTCGCCGGACGGCCCGTACGTACCGGCCCCCGCGCGTACGCGACCGTCAGCGGGCGTCGGGCGGTGCGAGGACGCGGGGCGAGAGGGCGCCGCACGGCAGCAGGTCCACCTCGGCGCCCGCCTCGCGCAGGTCGGTCAGGACCAGTTCGTCGTACATCATCAGCCCGGAGCGCTCCGGCCAGATCACCGCCCACAGCCACAGCCCGCGCGCCTCGCCCGCGAAGACCGCGCGGTCCTCGGGCGCGCCCTCGACGTGCCAGAGCGGGGTGGGCCGGCCGGCCGCCAGGACCTTGGCGTCGGGCGGGCGGTTGACGCACATGTACGGGCCGGGGTCGGGGCCCGCGATGCCGGCGTAGCGCGCGCCGAGGCCGACGCCGAGCTCCTCCGCCACGAGCACGAGCTCGCCGGGGCCGCCGAGCGGGCCGGGGCCCGAGCAGGCCACCGCGGTGGCCCGGCCGCCGCCGCGGTCGTCGCCCGCGCAGGCCACTCCGGTGAACAGCCAGCCGACGGGCAGCGGCCACGGCATCCAGACGGGGACCCGGGCGCGGTTCACCACGACGGCCAGTGCTTCGACACTCGGCGGGACGACGGGCTGGAGGGGGTGCACGGTGCCGTGCACGCCGCACTGCCAGGTGTCGGCAAAGAGACCGGGCGCTCGCACCCGGCCACCGCACTTCGGGCAACTGGGTTCGCCCCTCATAAGGACCAACGGTCCTCCCCGGTCGTCGCCGCGTCAAGGACGATCACCGGCTGATCACCCGGCCGGGCGTCACCCACCCGGCAGAACTAGATGGCCCTTGCATCTATTAGCGCGTCTAAGTTATTGTGTGTAAACGTCAACGATCTCCGCGGAGACCGCGCACATCACATCGGTCAGACGCCGGACACGCATCGACGCGCCCGGAGAAGGGTGGGGCACATGAAGCAGCACAGTGCCGGAGAGGATCCGTTCGACGAGGGCGCGACCAGTCTGCTGCGCCAGCCGAAGGCCGTCTGGGCCACGGCGGGCGCCTCGGTCGTCGCCTTCATGGGCATCGGGCTCGTGGACCCGATCCTCCCCTCCATCGCCAAGGGCCTGGATGCCTCCCCCAGCCAGGTGTCCCTCCTGTTCACCTCGTACTTCCTGATCACCGCCATCGCGATGCTCGTCACCGGCTTCGTCTCCAGCCGCATCGGCGGCAAGAAGACGCTGCTCGCGGGCCTGGCGCTGGTCATCGTCTTCGCCGCCCTCTCCGGCACCTCAGGCTCCGTCGGCGAACTCGTCGGCTTCCGGGCCGGCTGGGGCCTGGGCAACGCGCTCTTCGTCTCCACCGCGCTCGCCGTCATCGTCGGCGCGGCGGCCGGCGGCAGCGCCGCGGCGATCCTGCTGTACGAATCCGCCCTCGGGCTCGGCATGGCCTGCGGCCCGCTGGTCGGCGCGATCCTCGGCGACATGAAGTGGCGCTACCCGTTCTTCGGCACCGCCGTGCTGATGGCCATCGGCTTCATCGCCATCACCGCGCTCCTCAAGGAGCAGCCGAAGCCGGCCCGTAAGACATCGCTGCTGGACCCGGTCAAGGCGCTCGGCCACCCCGGACTCGCCTCCGCCGCGGCCTCGGCGTTCTTCTACAACTACTCGTTCTTCACGGTGCTGGCCTTCACGCCGTTCGTGCTGAACATGTCGCCCTACAAATCCGGCGGCGTCTTCTTCGCCTGGGGTGTGCTGCTCGCGGTCTTCTCCGTGCTCGTCGCCCCGCGGGTGCAGGCCCGCTTCGGCTCGCTGAAGGTGCTGGGCGCCTCACTGGTCCTGCTCGCCGTGGACCTGCTCTTCCTCGGCTACGGCGACCACACCGCGGCCGTCGTCTGCACGATCGTCTCGGGCGCCTTCATCGGCCTGAACAACACCGTCTACACGGAGCTGGCGCTCGGCGTGTCGGACGCGCCGCGGCCGGTGGCGAGCGCGGGCTACAACTTCGTGCGCTGGTTCGCGGCCGCCGCGGCCCCCTTCCTCGCGCCGAAGATCGAGGGCTGGACGGACATCCACATCCCGTTCGTGGTCGCCGCCGCCACCGCGGTCATCGGCGCCGGGATCGTCTGGGCCCGCCGCCGCCCGCTGACCGTGGAGGCCGAGGAGCTGGAGCCGGCCCACGCCACGGAGGACAGCGTCTCGGTCTTCGCGAGCTGAATCCCACCCCGCGGAACACCCGCTCCTGCCCCATTGCCGCCCCGCCGCGCCGGTCTTCCCCCACCGCGCGGCGGGGCTCCTGCGTCGCAGGAGAACCGGCCTCAGTCCCCCAGCGGGACGCCGCCGCGCAGCGGGTCCCGCAGGTCCGTGCCGTGCCGGAGCCAGCGCTCCTCCAGCGCCGCCGCGCCGTGCACGCGCTTCCAGGCCGCCTCGTTCGCCGTCATCGGCAGCAGCGGCAGGAAGGCCACCGGGGACATCGGGTCGTCCAGCTCCAGGTCCGGTACGAGCCCGCCGCCCGCTCCGACGAGTACAGACGTGAAGGGCGCGCCGGGCCAGAGCGGCTCGCCGGTGTCCAGGGAGCCGCCGGGGGCCACGACGACGCCTTCGACCTGCGGCGACGCCGCGAGGACGGCCAGCGGACGGAGCACCTTGTCGGTGTCGGCGCGGCCCGTACGGACGGAGAGCACCAGCTCCGCGCGGGGCCCGCGGAGCTGGTCGGCGAGCATGTCGGCGGGGTCGGCCATCGGCTGGGCGGACATCCCGAGGGTGGCGTAGCGGACCGTGACGCCGCCGTCCGAACCCTCGTCCCCTGCTCCGGCCGGGGCTCCGGATCGGGTTCCGGTTTCGGCCACGAAGCGCAGCACCTCGATGCGGTCCGTTCCCAGGAAGGTCACCGCGGCCCGTGCGTCCGGTTCGCCCAGCGCGGTGCGCAACCGGGCCTCGACCAGCTGAAGAACGTCTGCCATGGAGCGAGCATAGAACGCGTATCGAACGGGCAAAGGCGGACCGGGGTCCTTGTCACGGCTGCTAGCCTGGCCGCTGGTGTCAGGGAGTTACGTAGTTCCCCCAACGGGGACCGGCCGGAGGAGGTGGGGCTGCGGTGGGTGATCCAAGTCGACCGTGCAGTACCGACAGTTCTCCCGTTCTCCCGCTCGGTATGCGTCCCCCGGTGATCTGAAGCCTTCCGTACCCGGCTTCTCAAGCCTCAAACACCGGAAGTCCTTTCGCGTCCGCAGCACTTGACGGAAGAGCGCCTTCGTCTCGCTTGTTCCGTGTTCCCCGCGAACTGCCGACAGCCTCATCGCACGGAACGCCGCCCGCTTCGCGGACGTGGCCCCGATTCCAGGCCGCACGTCCACGTTCCGGGCCGCGTTGCGCTCCGCGCCCGTCGCTGCCGGCCGGCCCGTGAAGGAGTCAGCCTTGTCGATGATTCGCGACCTGCGCGCAGCCGTCCGCCCTGCCCTGCGGCGCGGCCACGCCCCGTACGACTACGACACCACCCGCGACCCGTCCGCCAACAGCGCCGTCATCGACTGCGCCGTGTACCGCGACGGCCGCCGCGTCAGCGAGCCCGTCAGCCCCGCCGAGGCCATGCGGCGGGTCCGCACCGAGAACGACGGCGGCTTCGCCTGGATCGGGCTGCACGAGCCCACCGAGCGGGAGTTCTCCGGCATCGCCCAGGAGTTCGGGCTGCACCCCCTCGCCGTCGAGGACGCCGTCCACGCCCACCAGCGCCCCAAGCTGGAGCGGTACGACGACACGCTGTTCACCGTCTTCAAGACCATCCACTACGTCGAGCACACCGAGCTCACCGCCACCAGCGAGGTCGTGGAGACCGGCGAGGTGATGTGTTTCACCGGCCGGGACTTCATCATCACCGTGCGGCACGGCGGCCAGGGCTCGCTGCGCGCGCTGCGGCACCGGCTCCAGGACGACCCGGAGCTGCTCGCCAAGGGCCCGTCGGCGGTCCTGCACGCCATCGCCGACCAGGTCGTCGACGGCTACATCGCGGTCGCCGACGCCGTACAGGACGACATCGACGAGGTCGAGATCGATGTGTTCTCGGCCCCCGCCAAGGGCAGTTCACGCGGCGGCGACGCCAGCCGGATCTACCAGCTCAAGCGCGAGGTGCTGGAGTTCAAGCGGGCGGTCACCCCGCTGATACGGCCCATGCAGGTGCTCAGCGAGCGGCCGATGCGGTTGGTCGACCCGGACATCCAGAAGTACTTCCGCGACGTCGCCGACCACCTCGCGCGCGTGCACGAGCAGGTGGTCTCCTTCGACGACCTGCTCAACTCGATCCTCCAGGCCAATCTGGCGCAGGCGTCCGTGGCGCAGAACGAGGACATGCGCAAGATCACGTCCTGGGCGGCGATCTTCGCGGTCCCGACCATGATCGCCGGGGTCTACGGCATGAACTTCGAGCACATGCCGGAACTGAAGTGGAAGTACGCCTACCCGGCCGTCATGATCGTGACCGTCGTGATCTGCTTCACCATCCACCGCGGCTTCAAGCGCAACGGCTGGCTCTGACGGACGCACTGTCAGTGCCCCCGCATAAGCTGGCGCGTATGACGCAGACGCGGGCGCTGATCGAAGAGGCCACCAAGAAGTCCGGCCTGGTCTGGGTGCGGGGCACCGGGGCCGGCGGTGCCAGTTCCTCCGGCCGGGCGCTGTGGCACGTATGGCACGAGGGCGCGCTGCACCTCGTCGGCGACGGGCCGGGCGAGCAGCCGCTCACCGGCCTCGGCCTCACCGACGGGTCCACGGCGAGCGTGACCGTCCGCAGCAAGGACAAGGGCGGGCGGCTCGTCGAGTGGACGGCCCGCGTCAGCGAACTGGCCCCCGACAGCGAGCCCTGGGCCGCGGCCGTCGCGGACCTCAAGGG